>JAITKC010000005.1 GCA_031278665.1 Bifidobacteriaceae bacterium
GTTGGAGCAAATCGAACAGCGGGTGGGGCGAGGCGAGGGCCTGAAGACCGCGACCGCCGCCGTCGCCGAAGCGGCCGGGCTGTCCCGGCGGGTCCTCTATGAAGCGGCCGTGGCCGCCCGCCAGGCCGCCGGCGGCCATCGCGATAGCGGCGCAGCGCTGGATCGGCGCGGCGCCGGGCGCGCCGATCCGCCGCCCTGACAAGCCGGAACGCGGGGCCAGCCCTTTGTCCCGAGGCCGGGGTCCGGGGCCCGGGGCGGGGTCCAGGACCGGGTCCGGGGCCGGGCCAGGGCAAGGGCCAGGGTCGTGTCCGGGCCGGGGCAAGGGCCGGGGCAAGGGCCAGGGCAAGGGCCAGGGCCGGGTCCGGGGCCGGCTTCGACCGGAGTCGATCAGAGGATTTGCTTGCGGAAGGGTTCCCAGCGCGGCGGGCGGCGCTCCAAGAAGGCGTCGCGGCCCTCGGCGCCTTCGGCGCTGCCGTAGGCCAGCCGCGTCGCCTCGGCCGCGAAGACCTGCTGGCCGGCCAGTCCGTCGTCGGCCAAGTTGAAGGCGAACTTCAAGACCCTGATGGCCTGCGGCGACTGCTCCGAGACCCGCCTGGCCCAAGCCACCGCGGTCGACTCGACCTCGCCGTGCCCAACCGCCAGATTGACCGCCCCCCACGCCTCGGCCTCCTCGGCCGTGTACACATCGGCCAAGAAGAAGATCTGGCGGGCCCGCTTCTGGCCCACCTGGCGGGCCAGCAAAGCCGAGCCGTAGCCGGCGTCGAACGACCCGACGGTGGCGTCGGTTTGCTTGAACAACCCGTGCTCGCGGCAAGCCAAACTCAGATCCGCGACCACGTGCAACGAGTGGCCGCCGCCCGCCGCCCACCCGTCGACCAGCGCGATCACCACCTTCGGCATAGTCCGGATGAGGCGCTGGGCCTCCAAGACATGCAACCGTCCGACCGACCGACCGCCGCCGGCCGCGTCGGTTCCTCCGGCCCGGGCGGGCGGTGAGTACTCATATCCGCTGGCCCCCCGGAAACGCTGGTCGCCGCCAGAACAGAAGGCGTAGCCGCCGTCTTTGGGGCTCGGTCCGTTGCCGGCCAACAACACCGCCACCACCGCCGGGGAATCAGCCGCGTGACCAAGCGCGGCGATCAATTGGTCCACAGTTTGCGGCCTGAAAGCGTTGCGGACCTCCGGACGGTTGAACGCGACCCGCACCCAGGGCAAGTCGACGTCCGCCGGCCCGGAGCGATCCACCGCCCGGTGATAGGTGATGTCGGTGAGCCCCTCGAAACCGGACACCTCCCGCCACAGCGCGGGCGTGAAGCCGTCGGAGACCAGAGCCGGCAAGGCGGCGCGCGGATTTGGATCAGCCATAGCCAAGAGCCTACGGGCAGGCGCTAGAGCGGAGTCACAGGACCTGGTTGGTCGGACGCCGACCGCGCGCGAACTGCGCCAACTGGTCCAGACCGACGCCGAACGCCCTGGTCAAGAAGCCGCCCACGGCTCCGCCAATATGCGGTGTCAAAATCACCCCGCCCAGCCGCCTGAGCTCGTGGTCCGGCGGCAGCGGCTCCGGGTCGGTGACGTCCAGGGCCGCCCGCAGCCGACCCGACCGCAGTTCGGCGACCAGCGCCGAAGTCTCGACCACCGCCCCCCGCCCGACGTTGACCAGCACCGCCCCGTCCCTCATCCGGCCCAAGAACTCGGCGCCGACCAGCCCGCGGGTCTGATCGGTCAGCGGCAGCGTGCAAACCACCGCGTCGGCGCCGCCCAACAGGTCAAACACTTGCCCGATGCCGCATACGCCAGCCCGCGCCGTCCGCCCGGTCAGGAGCACCTCGGCGCCGCAGGCCCGGGCTCGCGCCTGGAACTCGCGCGCCAAGTCGCCGGCCCCCAGCGCCACAATCTTCGCCCCGAAGACCGACTGGCCGCGCGGCCCCATCAAACCCCCTTGCCGGCCTTCGTCCGCCGCCTCGGCGAACCGCCGAAAGGACGCGATCAGCAGACCCAACGCCAACTCGGCCACCACCTGGCCGTTGGCCCCGCGGGCCGTTCCCAACCCGACCTCGGCGGGAAGGCGGCCAAGGACATGGTCGTAGCCGGACGACACCAGTTGGACGTACTTCAGATTCGGGGCGCCGGCCAGTTCGGATTCGAACTCCGCCAAACTCCTGACCAACGAAAGCAGAGCCCTGGCGGCAACCGCGCCAGACGGCATCGGGCAACCGACGTCATAGGCGATCGGCGCCAAATCCCCAAAGGCGCGAGCGGCGTCGAGAGCCGGGCGGGGCACAAGTACTGGCATCGGCACGGGCGTGGCGGCGGCGGAGTTGGTCACAGGGCTACGCTAGGCCACATGCCTAAACTTCGCTCGGATATCCTCATGACCGGCCGCAACATGGCGGGAGCGCGGTCTTTGTTGCGAGCGGCCGGGGTGGCGCGCGAGGACTTCGGCAAGCCGATAGTGGCGGTCGCGAACTCGTTCACCGAATTCGTTCCCGGGCACACCCATTTGGCGCCGGTCGGGCGAATCGTGTCGGAGGCGATCCACGCGGCCGGAGGGATCGCGCGCGAGTTCAACACCATCGCCGTCGACGACGGCATCGCGATGGGCCACGACGGCATGCTCTACTCGCTGCCGAGCCGCGACCTGATCGCCGACAGCGTCGAGTACATGGTCGCCGCCCACCGGGCCGACGCCATGGTCTGCGTGTCGAACTGCGACAAGATCACCCCCGGCATGTTGATGGCGGCGATGCGGGCGAACATACCGACGGTTTTCGTCTCCGGCGGGCCGATGGAAGGCGGACAGGCGCTGCTCGCCGGCGGCGTCAAGCGCGACCGCCTGGACCTGGTCTCGGCCATCGCCGAATCGGCCAACCCGGCCGTCAGCGACCAAGACCTGGCGGCCATCGAAGAAGGGGCCTGCCCCACCTGCGGCTCTTGTTCCGGGATGTTCACGGCCAACTCGATGAACTGTCTGACCGAGGCGATCGGACTAGCCCCGCCCGGCAACGGCACCTTGCTGGCCACCCACACGGATCGCGAGAAACTCTTCCGCAAAGCCGGCGGCTTGGTCATGGAGTTGTGCCGGCGTTACTACGGCGGCGACGACGACTCGATTCTGCCGCGCTCAATCGCCAGTCTGGCGGCTTTCGAGAACGCGATGACCTTGGACATCGCGATGGGCGGCTCGACTAACACGATTCTGCACATCTTGGCGATCGCCCGCGAGGCCGGCGTCGATTTCGCCCTGCACCAGATCGAGGAGTTGAGCCGGCGGGTGCCTTGCCTCAGCAAAGTCGCGCCCAATGGCACCGCCCTGATCCAAGACGTGCACCGGGCCGGCGGCATCCCGGCCATCCTGGGCGAACTCGACCGGGCCGGTCTGCTGCGCCGCGACGTCCACACCGTCCACTCGCCGGACGTCGACACTTGGCTGTCGCTGTGGGACGTGCGCTCCGGACGGGCCCTGGCCGAGGCCGAGGAGTTGTTCCGGGCCGCCCCCGGCGGCCGCTATTCGCCGGCCGGTTTCACGCAATCCGAGCGCTACGCCGAACTCGACCTCGATTCGGCCGGCGGCGTCATCCGCGACGCCGCCCACGCCTTCACCGCCGACGGCGGCCTGGCAGTTCTGCGCGGCAACTTGGCGCCGGACGGGGCCGTCGTCAAGACCGCCGGAGTCGACCGGGAGATTTGGCATTTCGAGGGGCCGGCGGTGGTTTTCGAATCCCAGGACGATGCCGTAGAGGGCATTTTGGGCGGGCGCGTGGCCGCCGGCGACGTGGTCGTCATCCGCTACGAGGGTCCGTCCGGCGGACCCGGTATGCAAGAGATGCTCTATCCGACGTCGTTCTTAAAGGGCCGGGGGCTGGGCAAAGCCTGCGCCCTGATCACCGACGGCCGGTTTTCGGGCGGAACCTCGGGGCTGTCGATCGGCCACGTCTCGCCGGAGGCGGCGGCCGGCGGGTTGATCGCCTTGATCGAAGACGGCGACCGGATCGTCATCGACATTCCCGCCCGGGCGCTGCGCCTGGAAGTCGGCGACGAGGAGCTGGCCGCCCGCCGCGACGCCCTAGTCGAACTGCGGGGGTTTAGACCGGCCCGACGGCATCGTCCAATATCGCAAGCGCTCAGGACCTACGCCGCCCTGGCGACCTCGGCCGACCAAGGCGCGGTGCGCGACCTCGGCCGGCTGGCCTCGCCGGCCGAGCGCGCCGGGCGCGGAATCTAGCGCCGGCCGTGGTCGCAGCGGTCGCAGTCGCCGGCCTGTTCAAGCGCTACCGCCGGACGGTGGCGCTCGATCACGTCTCGATCGGTTTCGAAGAAGGCCTGATTCACGGGCTGTTCGGGCACAACGGCGCCGGCAAGACCACTTTGATGTCGATTGTCACGGCCCAAACTCTGCCGACTTCCGGCCAGGCGCTGGTCTACGGCCAACGGCCGTATGAGCACGCGCCGGTGCTCGAGCGCATGTGCTTCATCCGCGAGGGCCAAAGCTATCCCAACGACGCCCGCGCCCGCGACGCCTTCAAGGCCGCCCGCATGTTCTATCCGCGCTGGGACCAGGCCTTGGCCGATCATTTGACCAGGGCTCTGGCGATCCCGCTAAACCAGCGCGTGCGGCGGATGTCGCGGGGCCAGAACTCGGCCGTCGGCGTGACCATCGGCCTGGCGGCGCGGGCTGACATCACCTTTTTCGACGAGCCCTACCTGGGCCTGGACGCGATGGCCCGGCAAGTCTTCTACGAGGCGTTGGAGGTCAGCTACGCCCGCGACCCCCGGACAATTGTCTTGTCCAGCCACCTGATCGACGAGGTCGCCCCGCTGGTGGCCAACGTGGTCGTGTTAGATCACGGCCAGGTGCTGATCGACCAGGATCGCCGCGGTCTGCTGGGCAGGGCGGCGCGGGTGATCGGCCCGGCCGCCGCGGTCTGGGATTTCGCCCGCGGTCGCGAGGTGATCGGCCACGAGGCGATGGGGCCGTATTCGGCGTTGACGGTGATGGGTCCGCTGGCCGCCGCCGATCAGGCGCTGCTGGCGGCGGGCGGGCTGACTGTCGAGGGCGTCTCGCTCCAGCAACTGGTGATTCACCTGACCCGGAGCCGGAACGCCGCCGCGACCGCGCCGCCGCCGGGCGCGCCGCCGGGCCCGCCGCCGGACGCGCCGCCGGGCGCGAGCCCGGTCGCCGGGTCGATCGCCAATCCAGGCGGCGGGCGATGAGACACAAATCGCGGCTGGTCAAAGTCATTCGCCTGCATCTGGCCAATCAATCGACTTATATCGTCATCCCGCTGGTCGTGGTCGGGGCCACGTTCGCGTTGTCGATGGCCCTGTACGGCGTTCTCCTGTTGGGCCTGCAAGACGAGGCCCCGCGCGAGCTTTACGGCCTGGGCGGATTCCAGTTCGTGCCCTTCTACTACGGCGTCACCGTCGGCATCCAGGCGATGATGTACACCTATCCATTCGCCATGGCGATGTCGCTGACCAGGCGCGAATACATCAACGGCACCACCGGTTTGGCCGCCTTGTTCGCCGGCGGCCTGGCGACCATGTACGCCGTCGGCCGCGCCCTCGAGGAAGTCACCGACGGCTTCGGCATCGGCTTCCACTACTTCGGTCTGGCCGGCTGGTTTGCCGAGTTCGGCTGGTGGCAGCAATGGCTGTTCCTGACCGGGCTGTGTCTGATGCTGTTCATGGGCGGATTCTGCTGTACCACCGTGTTCAAGCGCGGCGGCGCCATGCGCCTGGTGATCGAGTTGACCGCCTGGACTATGGGGTTGGTCGGGCTGATCGCGTTGGTGACCTGGCAGGAATGGTGGCCGACGGTCGGCGAGTGGTTCTTGGCTCTGACCCCGGCCCTGGCCGGCGGCTGGATGCTGGTCTGCGCCGGACTGCTGGCGCTCGGCTCCTATTGGTCGATCCGCAAGGCCGTTCCCTAACCGCCCGCCCGCGGCCCGGTAAACTCGGTCATCAAGAAGCGCTCCGGCACCCAACTCTTCTCAGGAATCCAAGTCATGTTCGATCCCGCAACCGGCGAACGGGCCGCCCGCCGACGGCTGGCCGACCCGTTCTTGTCCGCCGGCGACCTGGCCATCATCGCCGGGGCCTTCTCCTCGCTGGCCCCGTTAGTCGCCGCGCACCCTTCCCTATACCGCGCGCTCGCGCAGCGGCTGCGGACCCTCCAACGCGCCGACGTCAACGTCATTCTCGACGCCCGCGCCTCCGAACTTGCCGACGATGCCGCCGCCCCGGCTCCGGCGCCGCCCGTCCCCTCGGTTTGGGTCCCCTCGGTTTGGGTCCCCTCGGACCGGGTCCGCCGCCGCTCCGTGGTCCCGGCCCCACAGCCGCCGGCCACTCAGCCGCCGGCCGCCCAATCCGAACCGAACCAGCCCCCCTGGCTCACCGAACCCGGGCCAGCCGGCCCACCGGCCCCCGACCTGGCGCCCATCGACCCCGCGC
>JAITKC010000038.1 GCA_031278665.1 Bifidobacteriaceae bacterium
ACCCGTCTATGTCGGCTCGGACGAGGTGTTGCGCCAAGTCACGGGCTTCCATTTACATCGCGGCGCGATCGCCGCGATGCGCCGGCCGCCCCTGCCAGACTGGCTGGACCTGACTGCCCGCGCCCGGAGGATCTGCGTCCTGGAGGACATTGTGGACCACACGAATCTGGGGGCCGTCTTCCGTTCGGCGGCGGCGCTCGCAGTGGACGCCGTGCTGGTCAGCCCACATGCGGCCGACCCGCTCTACCGGCGCTCGGTGCGCGTCTCGATGGGCACGGTCTTCCAGGTGCCGTGGACCCGAGTTGAGCCCTGGCCTGGGGCTTTGGAGACGCTCAAGCGGGCCGGGTGGCACGTCGCGGCGTTGGCCCCGGCGCCCGGCGCCGTGCCGCTGGACCGCTTCGCGGACGACTTGCCGGAACGCCTGGTCTTGATGCTGGGCGCCGAGGGCGACGGAGTGGCGGCGCGAGCAGTGGAGTTGGCCGACACGGTTGTGCGCATACCGATGGCGGGCGGGGTCGACTCGCTGAACGTGGCGGCGGCCTCGGCGGTCGCCTTCTGGGCCACCCGCTGACTGGCTGATCCGCCGCTGGCGGCGCCCGACCGCATTGGCGGCGCGGCGTCGAGTCAGGCCGGGGCGGCGGCGGTCCGGGCCGCCGCCAGGCGGGCGGCGACGTCGTCCCAGTTGACTAGGTTCCAGAAGGCGGCCACGTAATCGGCCTTGACGTTGAGGTAGTCGAGGTAGAAGGCGTGCTCCCACATGTCGAGGAGCAGGAGGGGGACCAGGCCGGCGGCCAAATTGGACTGGTGGTCGTAAAGTTGGGCGACCACCAGCCGCCCGCCCAGCGGCTCCCAGGCGAGCATCGCCCAGCCGGAGCCCTGGATCGTGGTGGCGGCGGCGGAGAACTGGGCCTTGAAGGCCTCGAAAGAGCCGAACTGGGCGGCGATGGCGGCGGCCAAATCGCCGTCCGGGGCGAGCGGCGAATCCGGGGTCAGGTTGCGCCAGAAGACGCAGTGGAGGACGGGGCCGGCCAAGTTGAAGGCGAGGTCCTTCTCCAGTTTGGGCAGGACCGCGACAGCGCCGGCCGCCCGGGCGTCGGCCAGCTGCTCGAGGGCGGTGTTCAGTCCGGCGACGTAGGCGGCGTGGTGTTTGTCGTGGTGAAGCTCCATAATCCGGCCCGAGATGTGCGGCTCCAGAGCGGCGTAATCGTAGGGCAGGTCGGGCAGGGTGTAAGCGGGCATTGGTCCTCTTCCGTTGGCAGTCGATCATTCTGCTGGCCTCTTCATTAGATCACCAGTGGGGCGCCGGCCGGTACCATTTAGCCCATGACCCTTAGCGTTTCCGCGTCCGAAGACAGCCCGGCCGTCGAAGTGGCTCCCGTCCGCATCCTGTTATACAGCGACAACGCGCTGGTCCGAGACGAGGTCAAAGGCAATGTCGGCGAAACTATCGGCGCGGATTCCCGGCCGATCGAATGGACCGAGGTGGCCACCCATGAGATGGCGGTGATCCTCTGCCTGGAGGGCCGCTACGACCTGATCGTGATGGACAACGAGGCCAGCCGGCTGGGCGGGGTGGGGTTGACCAGCCAGCTGCGGAGCGAACTGGACTGGCAGCCGACAGTGCTGTTGCTGTTGGCCCGCCAACAAGACGCCTGGCTGGCGGCCTGGTCGGGGGCCGACGCCGCCCTGCTGCAACCGGTCGACCCGCTCGAGTTGGCGGACGAGATCAGCCGGTTGACCGGCCTGGCGACGGCCTAGACTGTGGCCGGCGCCCGCCCCGAGGCGACTTGGCCGGATCTGATCGCCGCCTTGTTGGGAGGCAATGATTTAACGTCCGCCGATGCCGCCTGGGCCATGAACGAGGTGATGTCCGGCAACGCTTCGCCCGTTCAGCTCGCCGGACTGCTCGTGGCCTTGCGGGCCAAGGGCGAAACGGTTGAGGAATTGCGCGGCTTGGCGGCGGCGATGCTCGAACACGCCCGGCCGATCGACTTGCCCCAAGACGCCGTCGACATAGTCGGCACCGGCGGCGACCGGGCTTTCACCGTCAACATCTCGACTATGGCGGCGCTGGTCATCGCCGGCGCCGGGACCAAAGTGGTCAAACACGGCAACCGGGCGGCATCGTCGAAATCTGGTTCGGCCGACGTGCTCGAGGCCCTGGGCGTCAACCTGGGCCTGACCGCGGCGCGCATCCGCCAGGTCTTCGACGAAGTCGGCGTGGCCTTCTTATTCGCCCAGGCGTTCCACCCGTCGATGCGCCACGCCGCCGTGGCCCGGCGCGACCTGGGCGTGGCAACCGTCTTCAACTTCCTCGGGCCGCTGACCAACCCGGCTCGGCCCAGGGCCGCGGCCATTGGCTGCGCCGACCAGGCGATGGCGCCGCTGATGGCCGGCGTGCTGGCCGGCCGGGGCGGGAGCGCGCTGGTCTTCCGGGGCGCCCGCGACGGACTCGACGAGATGGCGGCGACCGGCCCGATTCAGGTTTGGGAGGCCCGCGGCGGCGAAGTGGCGGCCAGTTTGCTCGAACCGGGCGGCGATCTGGGGTTGGCGCCGATCGCCCTGGCCGACCTGCGCGGCGGCGACGCCGCCGAAAACGCCGCCGTCGCCCGGCGGGTGTTAGACGGCCAAGGCGGACCGATCAGGCAGACTGTGCTGCTCAACGCCGCCGCCGGGCTGGTGGCCGGCGGCGGGCGGGCCGGGCTGACCGACGGCCCGCTGGCCAGCCGCCTGCGGGCCGGTATGGACTTGGCGGCGGAGTCGGTCGACTCGGGCGCCGCCGCCCGCGTGCTCGACCGCTGGATCGAGGCCTCGAACGCCGAGGGCTGACTTTCGGCGGTCAGTCGGCCAGGCCGAGGTCGTAGGCCTGGTCGAGGTCCTGGGCGGAATAAGTCTGGAAAGCGATGAAAGTCTGGGTCGATATGACGCCGGGCGTCTTGGAGACCCGGTCCGCGATCACCCCGGCCAGGTCCTCGTGGCGGCGGACTTTGGCGATCGCGATCAAGGCCACCTCGCCGGTGACCGAGTAGACCTCGGCGATTCCGGGGATATTGGCGATCGCCTCGGCCGCCTCCGGTATCAGGCCGGCTTCGGTGTCGATCAGCACCACCGCGGTGATCATTCGGACTCCTCCGTGTCTGGCGTGTCCGAGGCGCCGTCCTGGTCGCCCGGTGTCTCGCCGCCTTCAGAGGGCTCCGCGTCCCCGGCCGGCGGCTCGGATTCGGCGCCGGGCGCCGGCTGGACGGCGGTCGGCAGCGGATCCCAGACGTAGTCGCGGTACGGGTCGTCTAGCGCCGCGTGGACCAGTTGGCGCTCGCCCAGCGGATTGGCCAGTTTGACGGTGCCCCATTTGAAAGCCCGCGCCGGGTTCTCGGGGCAGTCGGTCGCGCCTTCGACTTTGTGGACATAGGACCCCAGGGTCACCTGGGAATCCGACTCGTCGAGGGTGAAGCCGGCGTGGGCGTAGCATTCGGTGTCGCCGGCGACGTAATAGATTTGCAGTTCCTGGCTGTCGGCGCGGGGCATTGAGACATTGCCCCAGGGGGCCGAAAGCCAGCCCTCGCCGGGCTGCGGCTCGGTCGCCAGCTCCGCGTCCAACGCCTCGAGCTGGGTTGGGTCGCGGACCACCACCGTGCCGTCGTCGACCTGGGGTTTGTCGGTGTCGCCGTCGCCCGCGTCGCCGCAGGCCGTCAAAGCGGCGGCGGCCAGGGCGGCCAGTATGATCACAGGGCTCTTGCGCATGGGGACCACTGTAGCGAAGTCGCCGGGCCGGACGGTCGCCCGACAAGACTGAGGGTTGCGTTGCTCGCACCATAACCCTGAAGCTGGTCGGGGTGGTCGTCGGCGCGATCGGCGCGGCGACGCGCCGCGAGGCGCGCTCCGACCTGACGGTCGGCGCCTCGGAGCGCCGTGTGGCCCGTTTGAGGGGTTTGCGCGGCGTGTCGGGCGGTGGTTGCGCCAACCGGGTCGGCGCGTGTCTCGCGGCCGAGGCGGTCGGCCCGAAGACCGGCCGCCGCTCCGGGCGGCGCCGCGAGCCGCGGGGGCACCTCGCGCGTTGGTCGCGCCGGGCCGCCAGATCGTCGTGGAACAGCGGCATAGTTGGCGGCGAAGTGGCGAAGTAGTCGGTCCCGGCCCTGGCTCGGCCGGACTCGTCGGCCAGACGTTCCGCGCCGGTCGGCGGTCGCGCCGCCTGCCGGGCCGCATGGGCCCGCCGCTCGCCGCCGGTTGGCCCCAGCCGGGCGACGCCGTCGCCGCCGGACCCGGTCGCGCCGGCGC
>JAITKC010000057.1 GCA_031278665.1 Bifidobacteriaceae bacterium
ACTTGAGCACCGTCAACTTCTACACGTCTAACGACACCCGCGCCGCCTTCTTCGAAGACCTCGGCCTGGTCACGCCGGCGGCGGTGGCCGAAGCCGCGAAAGCCGGGGAATTCGCCGGCGGCGTTAGCGCCGAACAGGTCGACCAGTTCGACGATGTCGAGTTGATCGTCACCTACGGCGACCAGGCGCTGGTCGACACCTTGAAGGCCGACCCGCTGCTCTCGCAGATGCCCGCGATCGCCGGCGACGCGGTCGTCTTCCTCGACGGCTCCGGCCCGCTCGGCACCGCCGCCAACCCCACGCCGCTGGCAATCTCTTGGGTGCTTGAGGAATACGTCGCGATGCTCGCGGCAGCGGCTGGAGTCGCGGCCGCGACGAATTGACGCCGACCGCCTCGCCACCCGCCGGACCGGGAGCCCCGCCCGCGCCGGCCGCGCCGCCCGCGCCTTCGGCCGCCACTGCGCGGCCGCCGGCGGGCCGGCGGGTGGCCTGGTCGCTGGCGCTGGTCGCGGCCTTGGCCGCGGCGGTCGCCGCCTCGATCGCGATCGGATCGCGCGAGGTGTCGCCAGCCGAGATCATGGCCGCCTTGGGCGGCTCCACCGACGGGCTGGGGACGGCGGCGGTGGCCAAACGAGTCGCCAGAACTGTTCTGGCCGTCCTGGTCGGCGCCTCGCTCGGACTGGCCGGAGGGGTGATGCAGGGCGTCACCCGCAACCCGCTGGCCGATCCGGGCATTTTGGGTGTCAACATGGGCGCGTCGTTGGCGGTCGTCACCGGCATCGCCTGGTTCGGGTTGTGGACTTACACGGCGTTCATCTGGACGGCGATAATCGGGGCGGCGGTCACCGCCGTGTTCGTCTACGTCGTCGGATCGCTCTGAACAGGCGGCGCCACGCCGCTCAAACTGGCCCTGGCCGGCGCCGCCACTTCGGCCGCCGCGGCCTCCTTCATCAGCGCCGTCGTGCTGCCCAGGGGGGACATCGCCGAAAGTGTGCGGTCGTGGCAGATCGGCGGCGTCGGCGGGGCCAGTTTCGACTCGATTAGCCAGGTCCTGCCTTTCCTCGCCGTCGGCGCCCTAGTCTGCCTGGTCTCCGCCCAGGCCCTCAATTCCCTGGCGCTGGGCGACGATATCGCCGCCAGCCTGGGCGAGCGGGTGTTCGCGGCGCGCGCCTTGGCGTCGCTGGGGGCGGTCCTGCTCTGCGGCGCCGCCACGGCGGTGGCCGGCCCGATCTCCTTTGTCGGACTTATCGTGCCGCACGCCTGCCGCTTGCTGTTCGGAGTCGATCACCGCTGGTTGCTGCCGCTGTCGGCGGTGGCGGGCGCTATCTTGGTGACCGCCTCAGACGTGATCGGACGGATCGTCGCCCGCCCCGACGAGGTCGACGTCGGCATCGTCACCGCCTTGTTGGGCGCCCCGTTCCTGATCGCGATTGTGCGCCGCCAGAGGATTCGAGAGCTGTGACAGCCCCCAACCGCGAACGGCCGGCGACCGCGCTTGTCGCCCTGGGCCGCGCCCGCCGCCAACGCCGGCGGCGGACCGCGCTGATCGTGTTGACTGCGCTGGCGCTGGCCACTTTCGCGGCCAGTTTGATGGTCGGGCAGATCTCATATCCGCCCGATGTCGTGTTGGACGTGATCCTGGGGCGGGAGGCGCCCGGCGCCTCGTTCACAGTCGGCCGGCTGCGCCTGCCGCGAGCGGTGCTGGCGGTGCTCACCGGGGCGAGTTTCGGCATCGGCGGCGTCACCTTCCAAACTATGCTCCGCAACCCGCTGGCCTCGCCCGACATTATCGGCATAAGTTCCGGGGCGAGCGCCGCCGCGGCCTTCGCCATCGTGATCCTGGGCCTTAGCGGCGCGGCGGTCTCGGTCGTCGCCATCGTCGCCGGGCTGGCGGTCTCCTTGGCGATCTATCTGCTGTCGTTCCGCGACGGGGTGGCCGGCACGCGGCTGGTGCTCATCGGCATCGGCGTCGCGGCGATGCTCGACTCGGTGACGGCCTTCGTGCTCGACAAGGCCCCGCAATGGCGCCTGCAAGAGGCCATGCGCTGGCTCACCGGCAGTCTGAACGGCGCGTCGTGGGGCGACGTGGCGCCGGTCCTGGCCGCGTTAGTTGTGTTCGGTCCGCTCCTGGCCGGCCAGGCGCGCAACCTTTCGTTACTCCAATTGGGGGACGATGCCGCCTCGGCCCTGGGGGTGCGGACCGAACGCGCCCGCGTGCTGCTGATCGTGGCCGCCGTCGGCTTGATCGCCTTCGCCACCTCGGCGGCCGGGCCGATCGCCTTCGTGGCGTTTCTGTCCGGGCCGATCGCCGCGCGCGTCGTCGGACGGCACGGCTCGCCGCTGGCCCCGGCCGCGTTAGTCGGCCTGACGCTGGTGCTGGCGGCGGACTTGGTCGGCCAGTTCGCGTTCGGCACCCGCTATCCGGTCGGGGTCGTCACCGGCGCGCTCGGCGCGCCCTATCTGGTCTACCTCATAATCCGCGCCAACCGCACTGGAGGATCCCTGTGATCGCCGCCCATACCCTCAAGGCCAAAGCCCTTTGCCTGGGCTACCGGGATCTCCTGGTCATCGACGCGCTTGAGCTGGTCATCCCGCCGGGAAGGCTGACCGCGATAGTCGGCGCCAACGCCTGCGGAAAATCGACTCTGCTGCGCGCGATGTCGCGTTTGCTGGCGCCGCGATCAGGCGAAGTGGTTCTGGACGGCAAACAGGTGCACCGGATCCCGACCAAAGAACTCGCCCGCACGCTTGGCCTGCTGCCCCAAACGCCGATCGCCCCGGACGGGATCACAGTCGCCGACTTAGTCGGCCGCGGCCGCAGCCCCCACCGCCGGCCTTTGTCGCGTTGGAGTCGAGCCGACGACCAGGCGGTCGCCGCCGCCCTGGAGGCGACCGACACCCTCGATTTGGCGGATCGCGCGGTCGACGAACTTTCCGGCGGCCAGCGCCAACGGGTCTGGATCGCGATGGCCCTGGCCCAAGAGACGGATTTGCTGCTCCTGGACGAGCCCACCACCTTCCTCGACGTGGCGCACCAACTCGAGGTCCTCGACCTGTTGGCCGAATTGAACCGCGACCGCGGAACAACGATCATCATGGTCCTGCACGACCTCAACTTGGCCGCCCGCTACGCCGACCACCTGGTGGCGATCGCGGGCGGCCGAGTCCACAGCGCCGGCCCCGCCGAAGCCGTGCTCACCCCGGCGACGATCCGCGCGGTCTTCGGCGTTGACAGCCAGGTGATCGTTGACCCGACCTCCGGGCGCCCCTTGATGTTGCCGATCGGTCGCCGCCGCCCTTCGCCCGCCGCCGCCTGACGACGATGCCGCCGGGCAAGCCGACCCGTCGCGCCCGGGCGGGCAGGTGATCCGGCGTTTGGCCGGACGCGGCTGCGAAGAACTGCGGTCGGCGCGTCAGGCGCCCTGGCGCATTCGCGCGTCCGGCATTCGCCTGATCCTGCGAGCCACGCGAGGATACTGGCCCGGGCCGGCCCGGTCCGTCAACAACTGTAAAGACCCTGGCCGCAGGCCTGGCTGCGGTTAGGCGCGCAGGATCTTTGCCAGGGGGCGACCCTTTGCGAGCTCGTCGACCAGTTTGTCGAGCCGGCGGATCTTCTGCAGCAGCGGGTCCTCGACCGCCTCGACCCGGACGCCGCAGACGCTACCGGTGATCTTGGACGCGTTCGGGTTGAGCGCCGGGGCGGCGGCGAAGAACTCCGCGAAACTGGCTTGGCCGGCGATTTGCCGGCCGAGGGCGGGACCGTCGTAGCCCGTCAGCCACTGGATCACCGCGTCGACCTCTTGACGGGAGCGGCCCTTCTTTTCCGCCTTCTTGACGTAGGCCGGGTAGACGTCGCCAAAGCGCATGTCGGAGATTTTGGTTCTCATGACTGGTGAGCCTCCGTTTCGCGGCGCCTGCGGCGGGCTCCGCCTTTCCGACAAATTGTGGCAGACCACCGCCCGCCAAAGCGCCAACCACCTCAGGCGAGCCGGGACGGCGGGACGGCGCAGGCCCTCGGCGGGCCGCCCGGCGCGGCGCCCAAGACGGCCACGTCATCGTCCGCTGTTTGAGCGGAACAGCCGGCCAAGGCCGGAATGTAAAGACGGATTCGCAGGTCGCCGGCGCCCAGCCGGCCTGCGGCGTGTAGGGTGTCCGGCATGACCATGACGCGCGGGCGGGCCGGCGGGGCCGGCCAGCGCCAAGGCGAGCGAATGCCCTTCGGCGCGTCGCGCTGAGGCCGTCCGTCATAATCTCCGGCGGGCGGGCGGGCCAGTCCGGCCAACCCAACGCAACCGCGCGGCGCGCCTGGCATAACCCCTTTTCAGCCAGCCAGCAAAGGACTCTTGAGATGCGCTTTTCGACCCGATGTATTCATGGCTTCGGCCCCGCGCCAGACGCCACCGGCGCGATTTCCACCCCCATTTACCAAACCGCGACCTTCGCCCATCCGGCGGTCGGCCAATCCACCGGATTCGACTACACCCGCGACGTCAACCCCACCCGTTCCGCCTTCGAGTCCGCGATGGCATCGCTTGAGTCAGGCGCCGCCGCCTTCGCCTTCACCTCCGGGATGGCAGCGCTGGCGACTATCGCGGAACTATTCGCACCCGGCGACCACCTGGTCGTCAGCGCCGACCTGTACGGCGGCACGCACCGCCTGTTCGCCGACGTGTCGGCCAAGAACGGCCTGTCCTTCGCCCGCGCCGCCACCGCCCGGGAGATCGCCGCGGCCATCACCCCGCGCACCGCCGCGGTCTTCGTCGAGACCCCCACCAACCCGATGATGCAGGTGGTGGACATCGCCGCGGCGGCCGGCGCGGCCCACGCCGCCGGCGCCAAGCTGATAGTCGACAACACTTTCCTGACCCCCTATTTCCAGCGCCCAATCGAACTTGGGGCGGATATCGTGGTCCACTCCGCGACCAAGTATTTGGCCGGCCACAACGACACTTTGGCCGGCGTCGCGGTGGTGTCCGATGCCGTCTTGGGCGAACGCCTCGGGACGTTGCGCTGCACTTTGGGCGGGGCTTTGGCGCCTTTCGACTCGTGGCTGGCGCTGCGCGGGCTGAAGACCCTGGCTGTTCGCCTGGAGCGGCAGGCCGCCTCGGCGGCGGCCCTGGCGGCTTGGCTGGAGGGCCTTCAGGCCGTGCGCGAGGTCTACTATCCCGGGTTGGCCAGCCATCCCGACTTCGCCGTCTCCGAGCGCCAGGCCAGCGGGCACGGCGCGATGATCTCGTTCCGCGTCGCCGACCGGGCGACGGCCCACCGGGTCTTGTCGTCGGTCAAGATCATCCAGTTCGCCGAGTCGCTGGGCGGGACCGAATCGCTCATCACCTATCCGCTCACCCAAACCCACGCCGACGTGCCGGAAGCCCAACGGCTAGCGCTCGGGATCGACGAGACCCTGCTGCGCTTGTCGGTCGGCCTGGAGGACGCGCGCGACCTGGCTGACGATCTCGACGCCGCCTTGGCCGGCGGCGTCGGCCGAACCTCCCCCGCCCTCAAGACCCCCCGCCGAAACGCGGCCTCTGGCCCCGCGCCCGCGCTCCGCGGCGGCGACCGCGCATTTTAGGCGGACGCGCCGAAGCCGGCGCGTTTAGGCGCGGCGAGAGGCGGGACGTGGGAAACTGCATCATGCCCCAAACGCGTTTCGATGAAATCGTCAGCCGCGAGGGAACCGACGCGCTGGCCTTCGCGCGCAAGCGCCACGCCGTGCCCGAGGACGCCACGCCGCTGTGGATCGCAGACATGGCCTTTCGGGCGCCCGAAGCGGTGACAAGCGCTCTGGCGGAACGGGTCGAGCACGGGATATTCGGTTACGCGCTGCCCGGCGAAGCCTACTTCGAGGCCTTGGCGGGCTGGTTCGGCCGCCGCCATGGTTGGACGGTCGACACAGCGGCGGCGGTGCCGACGCGCGGTGTTGTCCACGCCCTCTACTTGACGCTCCAGGCGCTGACCGAACCAGGCGCGGGAGTGATAATCCAGCCGCCGGTTTACGCCCCGTTCTTCGAGGCGGTCAACAACACCGGCCGGCGCGTGCTGACCAACCCGCTGGTCAGGGCCGGACGCGGCTATGAAATCGACTTCGACCAGTTCGAGGCGCAAGCGCGCCAGGCCGAAGCGTTCATTTTGTGTTCGCCGCACAACCCGGTCGGGCGGGTTTGGACGCGAGCCGAACTGGAGCGGATGGCCGAAATCTGCCTGCGCCATAGTCTTTGGATCATCTCCGACGAGGTCCACGCCGACTTCGTCTACCCCGGCCGCCGGCACATCGTCACGGCGACTCTGGACTCGGCGGTCGACGCCGCGACCGTCACCTGCACGGCGCCGTCAAAGACTTTCAACTTGGCCGGCTTGCAACTCGCCAACGTTTTTGTCCCCAACCGGGACGCCCGCCGGCGCATCAAGGCCGCTTACGCCGCCCAAGGCCTCAGCCAGCATCCCGCCCTCGGCTTGGTGGCTTGCCAGGCCGCCTATGGCGGCGCCGCCGACGCCTGGGTCGACCAGTTGGTCGCCTACCTTGATCGCACGATGACGCTGATCGAGTCCCGGGTGGCGGCCGGTTTGCCCGGGGTTCGGTTTGACCGGCCGGAGGGAACTTACCTAGCCTGGCTGGATTTCAGCGAACTCGGTTTGGACGGTCCGGCGTTACACGGCCTGGTGGTGGAGCGGGCGCGGGTTTGGCTGTCAGACGGTCCCGGCTTCGGCCCCGGCGGGGAGGGTTTCCAGCGCTTGAACGCCGCCGTGCCGCATCGCGTGCTCGATGCCGCTTTCGACCGCTTGGAGACGGCTCTGGCCGAGGCGGCCGCCAGGCCGGCGCCGCAAGGAGGCTAGCCGGTTGTTCTAGGGGGCGGATGGCAGGCCGGCCACTCCGGTTAGGAGTTCGGGGTCGACGGTTTGGTCGCGGCGGATCACTGTGAGCGATCCGTCGGACTCGACTATCGCGTAACCCACGGCCGCCCGCTCGGTCACCCCGGCCCGGCGCAGTCTGATCCAAAGGTCGGCTTGGCTGATCCGGGCGAGGCGCAGCATCGGCTGGTTGACCTCGCCGTCCACGATCACCGCGCGGGCGTGGCGGGCCGGCCGGCGAGCCCGGCGGCGGCGCGTGAAAACTCGCACGCCGGACTCCCAGGCGAACAACACGGCCAGCACTATCAACCCGCCGGTGACTTTGGGGGCGTCGCCCAACATGGCGCGGGCGGTGACCGCTCCGATCACCGTCATCAACGCCAGCGTGGTGACTGACACGCGCAGACGCAGCCGCTGGCCGAACCACGCCATCAGGGCGCTGAACACCCAGAACAGCACAGTTGACGAGACCACCAAGGCGATGGCCTGCGGGGCGGTGATGACCAGCTCGCTCCAGACGTCTGAACCCATGGCCTTGACCCTACCCCCGGGCTGTCGCCGGACCGCGTCCCGCTCAAACGCGGCCGGCGCCTAGCGGGACTCGAGGAAGTCGGCCACCACCGGCCCCAACTGGGAGAACTCGATCAGGAAGCCGTCGTGTCCGTAGTCGGAGTGGACCAAGTGGACGCCGTCGGCGCCGGGGATATGGCGGGCCAATTCGTCGGACTCGCCGGGAAGGTAAAGCCGGTCTGAGTCAACCGCCACCACCAGCGCCCGGGCGCTAATCGAAGCCAGCGCGGCGGCCGCCGAGCCGCGGTCGCGGCCCACGTCGTGGGCGCAGAGCGCCTCGGTCAAGACGATATAAGAGTTGGCGTCAAACCGCAGGGCCAATTTGGAGGCCTGGTGCTCCAAGTAGGAGGCGACGGCATAGCGGCCGCCGCCGCCCAGCGGCTGCTCGCCGGCCTGGGCCGAGGCGCCGAACCGGTCCTCCAACTCCAGCGCCGAACGGTAGGTGGTGTGGGCGATCTGCCGGGCGATTCCCAGTCCGGCGTGCGGGCCTTGGCCGTCCGGCTGGTCGTAATAGTCGCCGCCCAGGAAAAACGGGTCGTTCCGGATGGCCGAAACCTGGGCGTGAGCCCAGGCGATCTGGTCGGCCGTGGACTTGGCGGTGGTGGCCACGGGCGCGATCCGGGCGACCCGGTCCGCCTCCATGACAGCCCATTCGAGCACGCGCATGCCGCCCATCGAACCGCCTATCACCAGGGCGAACTGGGAGACGCCAAGGAAGTCGGCGAGAATCGACTCGACCCGGACCTGATCGCGAATGGTGATGTAGGGAAAGCGCGAGCCGTAACGGCGCGGCCGGCCCGCGCCGGGCCGGGCCGGCGAACCGGCCGAGCCGGACGGGCCGCCAACCGACAAACCGCTCCCGGCGGCA
>JAITKC010000079.1 GCA_031278665.1 Bifidobacteriaceae bacterium
GCGACGGTTGGGGACGCCTCGTGAACCCCAAGACCGGCAGCGCCGCGCGGCCGGCCCCGGGCGGCGGGCGGCCAGCCGACGATGCCGCGCGACCGGCCCCGGGCGGCGGGCAGCCGGCCGACGATGCCGCGTCATCGGCCGACGATGCAGCGCCGCCGGCCGACAGCGCCGGGCCATCGGCCGACGATGCCGCGCGGCCGGCCGACAGCGCCGGACCGCCAGCCGAAGATGCCGGGCGCCGGGCCGACGATGCGGCATCGCCGGTTGAAGGCGCCGGGCCGCCGATTGAAGGCCCGGTTGGGCCAGACGCCGCCGAAGAATCGGTGGCGGCGGCGACGGCGGCGCTGACGGCGTTCGAGAAGGCGGCGCTGCTGTCCGGCCAGGACACCTGGCGCTCGCGCGCCATCGCGCGGATCGGGCTGCGCTCGCTGTGGATGTCGGACGGCCCGCATGGGCTGCGCAAACAGGCCGGCGCCGGCGACCACCTGGGCCTGAACGCCTCGCTGCCGGCGACCTGCTTCCCGACCGCCTCGACTGTCGCCAATAGCTGGGACCCCGAATTATGCGAAAGGATCGGGCTGGCACTCGGCCGCGAGGCCAGTCTGCTGGGCGTCGATGTTGTGCTCGGCCCCGGTCTGAATATCAAGCGCAGCCCGCTTGGCGGACGCAACTTCGAGTACTTCAGCGAGGACCCCTACCTGTCCGGCAAACTGGCGGCCGGCTACGTCCGCGGCATCCAGTTGGCGGGCGTCGCCGCCTGCCCCAAGCACTTCGCGGTCAACAGCCAGGAGACGCGCCGGATGGCGTCCGATTCGGTGGTCGACGCCAAGACTCTGCGCGAGATCTACCTGACCGCCTTCGAGATCGTGGTCCGCGAAGCCCACCCGTGGGCGCTGATGAGCAGCTATAACTTAGTCGGCGGCGTCTACGCCCACGAGCACCGCCAACTGCTCCAGGAAATCCTGCGGGACGAGTGGGGTTTCGACGGCGCCGTCATCTCCGACTGGGGCGGCTGCAACGATCCGGTGGCGGCGGTCGCCGCCGGCGGCACGCTGCAAATGCCTTCGCCCGGATTCGACTCGGCGAGCCAGATAATGCGGGCCAAGGACCTCGACCCGGCGCTGATCGACCGACGGGTGGCGGAGGTTCTAACACTCGCCCGGCGCGTCAAACCGGCCGGCGTCACCGACGCCATCCACGCCGACCACCAGGAGTTGGCCCGACAGGCGGCGGAGCAGAGTCTGGTGCTGCTGAAAAACGACGGCGGGCTGTTGCCGCTGAAACCCGGCACGCGCGTGAGCGTCATCGGAGACTTCGCGTTCACCCCGCGCTACCAGGGCGCCGGCTCGTCGCTGGTCAATCCGACCGCCCTGGTCAGCCCGATCGAGGCGCTGCGCGAAAGCTCCCTGGAAGTAGTCGGCGCGGCGCGCGGCTTTGATCGCGGCAAACCGGCCGACCCCGCCCTTGTGGCCGAGGCGGTCGCCACCGCCGGACAGGCCGACGTGGCGCTGGTCTATCTGGGTCTCGAGGAGGTCGCCGAATCGGAGGGCCAGGACCGCGAACACCTGCGGCTCGCGCCCGCCCAGGTGTCTTTGCTCGATGCCGTCGCCAACGCGGTCCCGAACACCGTGGTCGTCTTGTCGGCCGGCGCGCCGGTCGAAATGCCCTGGCTGGCCAACGCCAAGGCGCTGGTGCACAGTTGTCTGGCCGGCCAGGCCGGGGCGGCGGCCGCCGTCCGCCTGCTCTTGGGCGAGGTCAACCCTTCCGGCCGCCTGGCCGAGACTTATCCGCTGACACTGGCCTCGACGCCGACGGCGGGCAATTTCCCGGCCGCCGGGCCGCACGCCTTCTACCGCGAGGGCCCGTTTGTCGGCTATCGCCACTATGAGACGGCCGGCGTGCCGGTCCAGTTCCCCTTCGGCTTCGGGCTGTCTTACACGCGCTTCGAATACAGCGACCTGACGGCCAGCGCCGAGGGGGCGGCGCTGACCGTCCGCAACGTCGGTCGATTGGCGGGCGCGGACGTGCCGCAGGTCTACGTGGCGGCGCCGCGCGCCGCCGGCGCGCTCGGCCCGCTTGCGGCTTTCGAGCTGAAGGGCTTCCAAAAGGTCCAGTTGGAGCCCGGCGAATCGCGGACGGTCGCCATCGCCGTTGATCGCTACGCCTTCCGCGCCTTCGACGCCGATGCCGGCCGCTGGGTCGCCGTCGGCGGCGAATACGAGATCTCGGTCGGCCGGAACGCCCACGACCGGCCCCTGCGGACCGTGATCACAGTTCCCGCCGACTCCGGCGACACTGCCGGCTCTTGCGGCATCGGCGGCGCTGAGGGCTCCGGCGGCGCTGCGGGCTCCGGCGGCACCGCGGGCATCGGCGGCACCGCGGGCATCGGCGGGTCTGGCGGCACTGCCGGGTCCGGCGGCATCGGCGGGGCCGATAACGTCCGGCGACGGGCGGCCGGGGGCGCGTCGGCGGGCTTGCGGGCCGACGCCGACTTCGAGGCGTTGCTTGGCCGCCCGCTGCCGGCAGCGCCCGAGCCGGGCGCGCCGCTGCGCCGCGACTCGCCGCTTTGCGACCTCGAACAGGCGCGAAGCTGGATCGGGCGGGCCATCCACCGCCACTACTTCGAGGCCAAACTGCGGCGCGCCGCCGCCAACAACCAGCCCGACTTGGACCTGTTATTCCAGTACGGGATGCCGTTCCGGTGTATCGCCTCGATGAGCGGCGGCCTGGCCGACATGGCGATGGTGGACGGCATAGTCGCCCTGTTCAACGGACGGTTCTGGGCGGGCGCCTGGGGCGCCGGGCGCGGCTTCTTCGCCAACCGGCGGCGCCACAAGTCCCTGCTCGCGCGATTCGAGCGAGTCGCGGCCGCCGGGCCGCGCCCGGGCGGCGACTGCCAGGAGGAAAAATGATCAAAGCCATAACCGGCTGGTGGCGGCGGTTCGAGGCGAAGCGCCCGACGCTGGCCCAGTTCGTCATGTTCTTCATCTTGTCGAACGGGGTGACCGTCCTGCAGTTGGCGTTGATGCCGATCTTCCGGGCGCTGTTCGCCTCCACCGCCTTGGTCGACACCGCCTTCCAGGTCTTCCCGGTGGGCACCGCCGCCGATGGCGTCTCGCGCTATTACATCTTCAATTACGCCGCCGGCCCGATCTCCGAAGACGGCACCGGCGGCGGCCTGGCCTATTTCCTGGCGGTCGAGATCACACTGCTGATCGCGCAGGTCATCAACTTCTTCGCGCAGCGCAACATCACTTTCAGATCTAACTCGTCGCCCTGGTGGGCGGCCATGTGGTACGCCATCGCCTATGTCGTCATCACCTTCGCGGCCGGCGCCCTGCAGGGCTTCTACAAAGCCCCCATCTACCACCAGTTCATCGACGTCTGGGGGATGGGGCAGACCGGCGAGACGATCGCCGACGTGATCACCATGATCATCAACGCCGCGCTGTCGTTCTGGGTGTTCTTCCCGATCTTTAAGGTGATCTTCAAACGGGTGCCTGAGGACGATGCCGCCGAGGCGCCCGTGACGCCGGGCCTCGGCGGTCAGACCGCGTCGTAATCCCGCCCGCCGCCGTCTCGTCCGCGCCGACAAGGACCGCCAGATGACTCCCGTGCTGACAATCGCGGTGCCCGCCTACAACGCGGCGGCCTACCTGGAGCGCTGCGTCGACTCCCTGCTCGCGGCCGACGCGCCCGACGTCGAGGTCGTCATCGTCGACGACGGCTCGACCGACGCGACCGGCCAAATCGCCGACCGCTACCAACGTTCCCGGCTCGGCCGGGTGCGAGCCGTCCACCAGGCGAACGGCGGCCACGGGGCCGCCATCAACACCGGCCTCGCCCTGGCCCGCGGCGCTTTCTTCAAAGTGGTCGACGCCGACGACTGGCTGGACGCCGACGCGCTGGCCGGCGCGCTCGCGGCGCTGCGCGGCTGGGCCCGCGACCGGGGCGCCCCGGACCTGGTGATAACCAATTTCGTCTACGAGAAACAGGGCAAACGGGTCAAGCGGGTGGTCGATTACACCGGCGCTTTGCCGCGCGGCCGGTTATTCGGCTGGGATGACGTCGGCCGGTTCCGGACTTGGCAATACCTGCTGATGCACTCGCTGATCTACCGCGCCAAGCTATTGCGCGACAGCGGGCTGCGGGTGCCCGAACGGTCCTTCTACGTCGACAACTACTTCGCCTTCGTGCCGCTGCCGGCCGTCCGCCGCTTGGCCTACCTCGACCTCGATTTGTACCGCTACTTCATCGGCCGGCCCGACCAATCGGTCAACGAGAAAGTCATGATCAGCCGGATCGACCAGCAATTGAACGTCAACCGCCTGATGGTGGCCGCCGTCGGCGCCGCCCGCGCCCGAACGGACCTGCCCGGCGGATTGCTTCGCTATATGACCCGCTACGCCGCCCTGGTCACTTCTGTGAGCTCGACGCTGCTGGCCCGCGACGGCTCGCCGGCGGCGCTGGCCAAGAGCCGCGACCTGTGGGCCTGGATCGCGGATTCGAACCCGGCCGTGTACGCGGACATGCTGCGAATGCCGGTCGCCCGCATCGCCGCCAACGGATCGCCGCGGGCCCGTTGGGCGATGCGCGCCGGCTACGATTTGGCGCGCCGGCTGGTGGGCTTCAACTAGGGCGCCCGCGCCGGGAAACTCGGCTCAGGGCACGCGGTTCGCGTCCCGCCTCCGCGGCCGCCGCCGCGGCCAACTCCACGGCGGCGGCGGACCGGGCTGGCGTGTGTCTGATCGGTCGACCCGTCTTGGGGGCGCCAGGGGCTCGCGCCCGCGGCGTGCTAGGGTCAAAGTTGCCTTGGTGTCCCAAGGGGGCGATCGCGTCAGGAGGGGAGCTCAGCATGGCGGGTTTGCTGCTGGGGCTGGCAGTCGCCTTCGGCGGGGCCCTGCTCCTGGCCGGCGGCTCCGAACTTCAGTCGCAGGCGGTCTACACAACTCCCGGTGGCTGGCGGGCCTTCGTCGCCAGCCCCCGGTGGCTGGCGGGGGCCGGCCTGCTGGGAACCGCGGTGTGCACCAATTTCATCGCCTTGGCGCTGGCGCCGATCGGCGCGGTCCAGTCGATGAGCGTGGTCGGCTTGGCGGCCTCGGCCGCCTTCGGCGCCGTGACCAGGCGAGTCGAGGCGACCAGGCAGGCCATTGCGTCTATCCTCGCTTGCGTCGTCGGGATCACGGTGTTCATCGCGATGATCACCACCCATCCCGGCCAAGACCCTCGGTTGGAACTCGACCGACAGCTTCGCGCCGTGTTCCTGATTCAGGCGGTCGTTGCCATGATCGGCCTGGTCATGGCGTGGTTCGTGAGAAAGAGCAGAAGCCGCGCGCTGCGCCTGGCCGGTCTGATCACCGGCGCCGTCGGGTTTGGCGCCACAACTGGGGTGCTCAAGGTCGTGGTTGGCCTGGTGCTGCGCGATGGCCTGGCGGCGGTGCTCGCCCGGCCCGTCAGCTTGGCGGCGTTATTGTCCACCGCCGCCGGCGCGGTGATCGCGGGCGCCCATGTCCAAATGGCGCACCGGGTCCTGCCCGCGCCCAGCGTTGTCGCCGGGCTGACCATCACCGACACGATCACGGCCGCGACAATCGGAACCCTGGTCCTCAAGGAATCCGCCTTCACGCCCACGTCGGCGCTGTTCCTTGTGCTCTCCGGTTTGGTCGCATTCGCCGGCGTGATCGGACTGCGGAAGCTGAGGCGAAGACTGGACCCAATTGACCGGCCGGCCGGGCAGCCGGTCGACACTAGAACTCTCGGGCGGGAATCGACAGACCATGCATGTGGCGTTTTTCAGTGACCAGCATCCGGCCACACTCGGCGGCCTCCAAGTGTCCGTCGGGCTGCAGCGGGATTTCTTGGAGGCGCGGGGGCACACCGGCACCGTCTGCTCGCCAGATTCCAAGCGGCGGCCGTCGCCGCAGTATTCCCGCCCCCACGACGTGCTGCTGAGGTCGATCAGCACCGGCCAGCAATCGATGCACCTGGCTGGGAAAATAGTCGACAGGGAGACCGACGCCGGGTTCTCCAAACGTCCGCCGGTCGACATCGTCCACGTCCAAGCGGACATCTGGGGGGCCTGGAACGGCTACCGGTTCGCCCTGCGCCACGGGCTGCCCCTGGTGCACACGATGCACACGAATATCGAGCCGGGCCTGCCGGCCGTGGTGCCTTTTCCGCGAACGGCTTTCCAACTGCTCTACTGGGCGCAGAGGCGCTACCTGCGGGCCGGTCCGGTCCACGACATCGCCGCCTATGTCCGCGCCTTCGCCCAGTTGGCGGACGCCGTGATCGTCCCGTCCGCCCATTTCGCCCGCCGCCTGGCGGACTACGGGATCGACCGCGACATCCGCGTCATCCCCACCGGGGTCGACGACCGCCAAATTGACGCCGCCCGGCCGGCCGTCCGGCTGCCCCGGGAACGCCCGGTCCTGGTTTGGCCCGGACGGATCAGCAAGGAGAAGCGCCTCGACGAGACCATCCGCGCGTTCGCCCTCTCCAAAGTCGACGCCGACCTGCACGTTTACGGGGCCGGGCCGAAATTGCGCCGTTGTATGTCCCTCAGCGAGTCGTTGGGCGTCGCCGATCGCGTGAGCTATCACGGCACGGTCTCCCACGGCGCCATGCTGGCCGCAATCCGGCAAGCGGATCTGGTGATCCAGAGTTCTCTTGGATTCGAGACCCAGGGTCTGACCGTCTACGAGGCCGTGTCCCTCGGCACCCCCGTCCTGGTCCGCGACCAGGACGTCGCCCGCGACCTGCCGCCCGCCTGGCGTTTCGCCGTCGCCGACGCCTCGATCGAGTCGTTTGCGGCCGGTCTGCGGCGGATTCCCGAGATGCTGTCCAGCGGCGAGTTCGGCGGGCTGGGGCCGCCGCCCACCCAGTTCCGCCAAAGCAAGTTGACGGCTCAGATCCTCGAGATCTACGAGACCCTTCTGGCCCAGGCCGGCCGCCCCGCCTCCGCCCCCCGCCCGATCGCCCGCCGCGCGACCGCTCCTCGCCTGATCGCCCGCCGCCTGATCGCCCGCCGCTGACCCCGCCCCGCGGCCCGGTCAGCGGGGGCGGTTCGCCGGGGCCGGCCCGGCCAGGGGCGTCAAGCCGGCAGGCCACTCGACTGGGACGGCGGCCAACAGCGCGACCGATGCCGCCAGGCCGGGCAGCGGGGCAAAGCAGGCGATCGCGGCGCCGGACTCGAAGACGTCGTTTTCGCCGCCGCGGGGGTTGGCGGCGAAGCCTGTGCCCTTGGCTTTGAGCAGGGCCTCCTTGGCAGTCCACAGGCGCAGGGCGGCATAGTCGCCCCGGTGGGTTCGCAGCCAGCGAGCCTCGCGATCGGTGAACACCCTGACCGCCCTGACTCTGGGCGCGTCCGCGAGCGGCTGCAGGTCCACGCCTATCGGCGCCGCCGCCAAACCGACCAGGACCGCGTCGCCGCTGTGGCTGATCGACACGTCCCAGCCCGGCGCCCCGGGCGCGTCTAGCCCCGGCCCCTCCAGGCGCGGTTTTCCCCGGCCTGCCGGACCGGACGTTTCACGCAGGCGGACGCCGCCGGCTCGGCGGCCCAATTGAATCCGGCAGGCCCCGCGAAGCAGCAGCCTGGCGGTGACGAAGCGTAGCCTGTCGGCTTCGGCCGGCAGGCGTCCCAAGCGCGACAGCTCCGAGGCGTCGAGCCTCCACAGCTCTGGCGAAGCCGACCCGGCCTCGAGCGTCCGGGACCACAGGAGTATGCCCCGCGGACGGCGCAACCGCCGCCACCCGAGTTCGGGCAGGTCGGCGCCCGCGATCGCTGGGACTCGCCTAGCCGGCGCGGCGGCGCCCTGGACATTCACAAAAACTAAGGCTAGCCTTACCTAAGTCGCACGCCAACGCCTTGGTC
>JAITKC010000175.1 GCA_031278665.1 Bifidobacteriaceae bacterium
CGGGTCGAGCCGTCCGCCGGCGTCCACCAACGCCAGGTTGGCCCCGCCGTAACTATCGCGGTCGTCGCCGCGTCGCCGGTCGGTTCTGCGCCCGATGCCGTCCGTCAGGCTCCCGTGTCCGGTTCGACTTCCGCCGCCCGCCGCCCCGCCGCCTGGGCGACCCGGTTCGCGCCCGATGCCGTCCGCCGGGCTCCCGGCGCCCGCCGCCCCGCCGCCAGCCGCCGCGCCGGCCAAAGCCCAGTTGAACAAGTCGCGGGCCAGGGCCAGGGCGGCGGGCGCGGCGTCGACGCAACCTTTGGCGGCATCGGACACCACCGGCCCCGCCACCCCGCCGACAACGGCGCTGGCCGGGAAATGGCCGGGCGAGCCGGCGGCGGCCATGGCGAGCTTGCCCAACCGGCGCAGGGCTAGGGCGTCCTCGCGGCCGGCGGCGAAGAAACCGGCCGCGTGCATTGTCAGGACCGAGCCGTGGTGGAGCAAGCGGCGGACGCGGCGGGCCTCGGCCGGGATGGGGCCGATCCCGCGCAGCGCCTCCAGGGCCGCCACGCCGGCCAGGTGATGGGCCGCCGGACAGACCCCGCAAAGCCGTTCGACCAGCGGCGGGACCTGATCGACCGGCCGGCCCGCCAGCAACGGCTCGAGTCGCGGCAGCATCGACAAGTCGAGCCGGGCGTCCAACACGGCGCCGGCGGCGGAGCGCTGGACCAAGACCTGGGCGCCGCCCGCGTCCAGCGCTTGGTCGACAATCAATCGCACGGCCACTGTGCCACCATAGTCCGGTGCATGAGTTGGGTCTGTTGCAGTCGGTGGTGCGAGCGGTGGACGCCGCCGCGGCCAAGGCTGGCGCCGGGTCGGTCGAGCGCGTCGGAGTGCGTGTCGGCGCGCTCAGCGGCGCCGTGCCGCAAGCCCTGCGCGGAGCTTGGCCAATCGCGACCGCCGGAACGCGGCTGGCCGGCGCCGCCCTCGAGATCGAGGAACTGGGGGCGGCCGTGTGGTGCGACGTCTGCGGCTCCGAGCAGCCGGTCGACCAGTTCTACGCCCTGCGCTGCCCGGCCTGCGCCGCGCCCTGCGGCAACCTGATTCGCGGCCGCGAGTTCGCCTTGGCCTTCGCCGAAGTGCCTGATCAGCTGCCGGATTAAGGGCACGGCTCGGCCTCCCAGGCGTCCAGGACCGCCGCGGCCAGCGCCGTCGCCGCCGGCAAGGCGGCCTGGGCCGTCGCCGTCAGGCCCCAGGCGAGTTCCAGGCGCTCGGGGACTATGCCGACCACGGCGATCTCGGCCGGCTCGCTGCCCAGTAAGCGCGCCGCGCCGAAGGCGTCGAGGAGCCCGACTTGGTGGGGCGACAGTTTGACCGCCAGCAGTCGCGGCAGTTGGTCGCCGTCCAGCCGCACCACTTGGCCGGGCGCGTCGCCCGCCACCGCGTCTAAGACCAACAGGCGCTCGGCGTCCGCGATGACCGGCAGCAGGTCCAGGCCGCCTATTCCGCCGTCGACGAATTCGGCCCGCGAGTTGGGCCGCGCTTGGCGCAAGTTCGCCAACAAGGCCGGTCCGATGCCGTCGTCGGCCATGATCGTGTTGCCGACCGCCAGAACAGTCGCCCTAGGCGCGGTGGCGGGCGCGGGCGCGGCGTCGCGATCGGCGTCGGGGTCGGCGTCGGTTGGGGTCATCCGATTTCCGGGGCGTCCACCGGCTTGGCGTCGCGACGCAGCCAGACGCCGCCGTTGATCATCGACGAGATGCCGCCGTGGCGCTCCAGCGAATCGGCCCGAACGGCCAGGTAGACGTGCACAATCACGAAGGCCCACAAGAAGAACATCATCATCGTGTGGATCAGCCGGATGAACGGAATGCCGACCCAGTGGGTCGGCACGGCCATCATCTCCCAGAACCAGTTGGTCTGGTGGTACAAACCGAACAGCGTCAAGCCGGTCAGCATTTGCACGCCGCAGGCCAGGTACAAACCGGTGTAGGTCAACTGCTGGAGGGGATTGTGCGCCAAGAACAGCGGCGCCTCCTCCTTGATCAGCGCGTAGTGGCCGACCACCTGGCCCAAGCGTTTGACGTCGGTTTTGGTTTTCAGCGGCCACCAGGCGTTCCAGCGCAGGTGGCGGTCGCGCGACGTGAAAGCCGCGACCACGCGGGTCAAACCGACCACGATCCACAAGAACCCGACCGAGAAGTGGATCAGGCGCACCCAGCCCATCAAGAACCCGACGTCGCCGCCCTCGCCGGCGGTCGGGCCGAAGAACGGGTCCATGATTATGTAACCGGTGGCGCTGAGGGTGAAGACCACCGCCACGTTGATCCAGTGCTGGACCCGCAGCGAGGCCGACCAAACCTGGACCCAGGCCCAGTCGGCGGGGCCCTCGTTCGGCAGCGGCTTGGCGTGGCCCAGGCCAATGTAGACAAAGCCCTCGACAGTGAACTGGCCGACTTTGTCGCGGCCGGTGACCGGCGCCGTCGCCACCGCCAGCGGGCGCCAGCCGCGTCCCTGCGCCCAGGCCGCGTTGCGGCGGATGAGGGCTTTGTCTTTGCGCGAGATCGCGGCTTTGGCCAAGACGGCCTCCAGCGCTCCGCGCATCACCACGACGTCGCGGCGGTCGTCATCGTGCAGCGGGAAGTAGCGCACCATTGTCAACCGGTAACGCCGGTTCGGGCTGGCCGGATCGATGTCGTCCGGGTCGACCGGGGGCTTTACCAGGTCCGGGCGGTCCTCTTCCAAAGTTCGCGCCAGCGCCATGTCCACCGGGTCGACGCTTTCGCGCGAGGAAACCGCCGCCAGCCCCAAGATGACGCCCTCGCTCAGCCGGCCGAGTGTGAACGACCCGCCGACTTGCAGTCGGGGAGTCGCGGCGGTCGCCGTCGCCCCCGCGTTGGCCTTGCCGGCGGCCTGGCTCACGACGTCACCGCCGCCACTTGATCGCCGTTCGGATCGAGAACATGGACCGCGCAGGACATACACGGGTCGAACGAGTGAATAGTTCTGAGCGGTTCCAGCGGCCGGGCCGGGTCGGCTAAGGGATGGCTGCCGTCGCCCGCCAAAGACTCCTCATAAGGTCCTTGTTGGCCCTCCTTGTCGCGCCCCCCGGCCAACCAGGTGGTCGGGACCACGGCCTGGTAGCGGGACACTTTGCGGTCTTCGATAGTCACCCAGTGGCTCAAATTGCCCCGCGCCACCTCGACGAACGACACCCCGGAGCACTCCGTCGGCCAAGACGAGGGCGCCCAGCGGGCCGGGTCGAAGACGTCGGTGTCGCCGCCTTTCAAGTTCTCGACAAAAGTCGGGAAGGTGGTTTCGGCCAGAATCTCGGCCGAAGTCAGGCATTCGACCGCCCGCGCCAGAGTCCGCCCGGCGGTCGAGTTCAACTGGCCCAGGCCGATCCCCAACTGCGCCAAGGCGGCGTCGACTATCTCCACCGTCCGGGCGTGGCCCTGGGCGTAGGCCAGCACCACCCGGGCCAGCGGACCGACCTGCACGGCCCGGCCGTCATAGCGCGGCGCCTTGCACCAGGTGTATTCGTCTTTGTCGCCCAGCCATTCGTAGGGCGGAGTCGGGCCGCTGTAGGCGACTGTGGTCTCGCCTTCGGCCGGCCTTAAGCCAATGTCCCCGCCTTGGTAGGAGTACCAGGCGGAATGCACCCATTCCTCGATTTTGAGCGGGTCGAAGGGATGGACCGTGTTCAAGTCGCCGCCGAATATCACACCCGGTTTGATGGCCGTGTGGGCGGTCGCCCAGTCCGAATCGGCCGGGTCGCCGGCGAAGGTGGCACCGGCCATCCCGACCGCCAAGTAGTTGTCCTGGGCGGCCCCGATGTCGAAGTAGTCCTTGTACACCCCGACTATTGCGAGCGCGTCCGGCACATAACACGATTGGACGAACTCCAGCGACTCCGCCACCCACACGCCGATCTGGTCGATCTGGACTTGGTTGATCGACTCCGTGTGGCCTTGGTCGATAGAGCAGGCCATACCGCCCACCAAGAAGTTGGGGTGCGGGTTCTTGCCGCCGAAGACGGTCCCTATCCGGATCATCGAGCGCTGGAACTCCAGCGCGTCCAGGTAGTGGGCCACCGCCATCAGATTGGCCTCCGGCGGCAGCCGGTAGTCGGGGTGCCCCCAATACCCGCCTGTGAAAATGCTCAATTGGCCGGAGTCCAATATGCCCTGAACCGTGTCGCGCACCTCGGTCATCCGTTCCAAGGTGTTGCCCTTCCAGGTCGAGCCGATCGCTCGGGCGAAGTCGACCGCCGCCTGCGGGTCGGCCTTGGCCGCCGAGGTCACGTCCACGAAGTCGAGGGCGTGCAGGTGGTAGAAGTGGATTACGTGGTCCTGGACCTCCTGCGAGGCCAGCACCATGTCCCTGATCAAGCGCGCCTGCGCGGGCGGGTTGGAGCCGATCGCGTTTTCGACCGCCACGATCGAGGCGATCGCGTGGACCGACGTGCAGACCCCGCAGATCCGCTGGAC
>JAITKC010000185.1 GCA_031278665.1 Bifidobacteriaceae bacterium
GTATTTGGCGACGGCGGCGGCGATGTCTTGTTCGAGTTGGGCGATCAGCGCGTCGCCTTCGGCCTGCAGGCCGAGTCCCATCGAGTTGTACCGGATGACGTCCCGCCACGATGTCGACCAAGCCGCCTCCGGATATGGCACAACCGGCGCGATCTCGGACAGAAGCTGGTAGTCGTCCTGCGTCAGCCCCGAGTAGGCCGCCAGAATGACGTCGGGTTCGGTGTTCGCCACCCCCTCGAAGTCGATTCCGTCGGTCTCGTCGAATAACACCGGCGTCTCGGCGCCGAGCTCTTCCAAGCGCTCCGCCACCCACGGCAGAAGCCCGTCGGCGTCATCGTCGCCAAAATTCGCCGCCGCCATGCCCACGGGCACAATTCCGAGGGCCAAGGGGACTTCGTGGTTGGCCCAGGCCACTGTGGCGACGCGCTCGGGCGGCGCGGTGATAGTGGTCGTGCCGAAGGCGTGGGTGATTTCGATTGGGAATTCGGCTGATTCGGCCGCGGCCGGCGTGCCGGCGGACGCCGCGCCGGACGAGGTGTCCGGCGAGGGGTCCGTGGACGTGTCCGGGGAACCGCAGGCTGACAGGATGATCGCGGACGCGACGGCGGCCGCGGCTGCCAAGAGGGGGCGAGAACGCATGCGACAGTTACTCACTTTCTGGTCTGATCGGGGAAGCCCACCTTTACCGGGTTATTTAGGTGAGCCTTGCCTAAGAGTGTAGAGAGGCCTTGAAAATGGCGCAATCGAGCGATTCAGACCATGGTTATCGCGATTAGGACAGGGGCTTGAGGCGGCTGAGGCGTCTGAGGCGGCTGAGGCGTCAGCTTGTCCGGAACTGTCCCGGAGAAACACCGGTGACGCGGCGGAAAGCGGCGCCGAAAGCGCTCGACGATCTGTAGCCAACCCGTTCGGCGACTTCTTCGACGCCCATCCCCGCGCCCAGCGCCAGCGCCGCCCGCTGGGCGCGAAACGCGGTCTGCCAGGCCTCGAAACCCATACCGGTCTCGGCCCGGAAGGCGCGGCTGATCGTCTTGGGGCTGACCGCCAGGGCGCGAGCCCAATCGCTCAGCCGGCGGCGGTCGCCGGGGTCGGCTTGAAGCGCCGCCAGAATCGGGCTGAGCAGGCTGGCGGCGGGCAGTTGCACCAGTAGCGCATGGGGCGAAGGCGCCAGCAAGTCGAAGGCGAGCAGTTCGGTCAGCTCGCGGGAACGGGCCGCCAACGCCGGATCGACCAGGCGTTCCAACAGCAAACCGAGCAGCGGCGTCACCTCCACCGCGACCGGCTCGGGCGGCGCCGGGAAGGCGGCCCGCACGTCGAAGTGCGCGGTGCGGTACCAGGTGCCGGCCGGCATATAGCCGGCGTGTATCAGGCCGGCCGGCACCCATAGCCCGATAGTCGGCGTGACCGTCCAGGTCCGCGCGCCAATCGTGGCAGTCGACGCGCCCCGGCGGTTCCACAGCAGCTCGTGGGTCGCGTGCGCGTGCGGCTCCCAGATGGTGTCGCGTTCGACCACCTCATCCATGCCGGTGATTGTGAACGGAATCGCGATCTCGCCAGCGGCGAGCACCGGCAGCGCCCGCCGGTCAACCGTCCCAGACCCGATTGCCCGCTTAGTCGCCACAGTCGAATTGTCCCGCATCCAGGCGCGGCGAGCGGCGGCGCCGGCGGGAAGATCGGCGCTGATCGCCGAGCGGGGCTTGGCGAGTCCTGCTAGCCTTCCAGGCAGCGATTTCGCCGCCCGCCAGACGGTTGACGGGCGAGAGTTGGTCAGTCGCGGCAGCGTGACCGGCGCTGTTGAGCGGCGCCGATCCGGCCAGGGCAAGGAGACAGCGGCAATGAGCGGTCCGAAGGCGTACCATTTCGCGGTCATCGCGGCCGCCGAATTGGCGCGTCGGGAATTGGCGCAGACGCGCGCTCGCGGTCTGGCGCTGCGCGACGCGTTGATCGGAAAACTTGCGGTGATCGAGTCTCCGGAAGCGCTGGCGTCTCCGGCGGAACCGGTCGAGCAGACCGCCGCCGGTTTCCAAGCCTGGGAGGACGCCTTGCTGGCGGCCCACCGGCGGGCCGACGAGTTGATCGCCGACCAACGCTCCCGCCGGCGGCGGGCCCTGGCCGCCCGCGCCGTCACGGCGGGCGCCTGGGCGCCAGGGCCGGAACTGGACTTTGGCCTGGGCTCGGCCGACACGGGCTCGGCCGACACGGGCTCGGCCGGGACTGGGACCTTGGAACGCGCCTGGGCGGGCGCCGCCGATGTCAGTTCAAACTCGGGCGATGCCAGCGCCACCCAGCGCGAGGAGGCGGAACTCGCCAGGGCCAAACTTCGCGCCCGCCTCGACCGGGCGCTCGAATCCGCCAGCCGCCTGGAAGACGAAGCCAGTTTCGAGGAATTGGCGGCCCGCGCCGCCCGATTGGCGGAATCCGAATTGGCCGACCCCGAATGGGCTGACCCTAGAATCGCTCGGCAGGTCGAAGCCCGGCTACTCGTCTTCGAGGCGCGGGTGACCGACCGGCTGAAGGCCGAGCGCCGCCTTGGCGCCCTGCGCGCCGAAGCCGCCCGCCAGGTCCTCCGCCTGGCGCACTTGGCCGGCCCGGAAGTAGACCGGCTCCGGTCACAGGCGGCCCGCGCCGCGACTGTGGCGGCGGTCGAGGCGGTCCGCCGCCAAGTCGACGCCCTGCTGGACCGCGAGCGTCGCCAAGCCGACGCCGACTACGCGGGCCGCTGCCTGGAAGAGGTGTTGACAGAACTTGGCTACATCGTCGAGGCCCCGCCCGTCGTCGTCGACACTCCCGGCGCCGCCGTTTCCGCCGATGCCGCCGGGCCGCCTCAGGTAGCCGATGCCGCCGGGCCGGCTCAGGTAGCCGATGCCGCCTCGGCCGCCCAGGTCGCCGGGGTGGCCGATGCCGCCGGGGCCGGCGGCCGGGGTTCGGGCTTGCGGGCGCCGCTGGCGCCGAACGCCCGCCATGTCATCTTGGCCCGGCGCGCCGACCTGCCCGATCATGTCTTGCGTTGGCAAGTGACCGAACAGGGCAAACTGTTCAGCCGCGTGCTGGCGCTTGGCCCGGCCTCCCGCTCGGCCGGCCGCGCGGCCGAAGAGGTGACTTGCGCCGATGTCTTGAGCCTGCCCAGGGAGCTGGCGCCGCTCGGAGTTCAGGCCGAACTGAGCTTCGCCCGCCCGCCCGGCGCGCTCGAATTGCCGTCGCTCGGCGACGCCGCCGGCGCCCCGGCCGCGCGGCGCCAGGGCGCGCCGAACCAATGCCGGCCGGCCCGCCAAGACCATCAGATCAACCAGACCGACGAGATCAACCAGACCGACGAGGCCAGTGAGATGAGCGATGACTAACGGGGCCGACGATTTCTCAGTCATCCCGGCCGCCGCCGGCCAGCCGAGAACCGAGCCGACCCGTTTTCTAACGCGGGCTGAAAGCGGTCAGAAAACCAGCGGGCGCTTCGACGCCCGGGCGCGTTCTGTCCCGCTCTGGCTGCGCTCTATCCACGCCGGGCTTTCGGCGGCGGCGCTGTTCGTGATCCACGGCTCCATCCGCGACATCCATCTGATCGATCCGGAGCTGACCGACCGCGCCGGCGTCACCGTCGACACGCTGACCGCGATCGGCCGCGTGTTGGAGGCCAACGGCTTCGACGGCCTGCTGTTGTACGACCCGCTCGACGGCCTGCGGCTGATCCCGTTGTCACAGCGACTCGGCCCAGAACGGATAGCCCAGCAGTTCGCCGACTCGCTTGGCGCCGCCGTCGAGTCGGTCGACTGCGCCGATTACGCCAACCTCGACCGCGTCTGCGATTGGGTCACCCGCGCCCGCCAACCGCGTTCCGAAACCGACGCCCGGCTCGCCTTGGTCCTTGACCACACTTCGCAACGCAGCGACTCGACGCGGCCTGGCGGCGACCTCCAACGGGTCATGTTGGCCTCGCTCAAGGCCGCCAACCAGTCGCATGAACCCGGCCGCAGCTTCTTCCACGCCGGCTATCGGCAGTCCAGTCTCAAACACCCGGTCTTTTGGCTGGTCGACAAGACCTCCGACCTGCCGCCCTGGATGTCGGTGGGCGACTCGGTGCGCCAGGTCGCGATCCCGTTGCCGGACTTGGACGCGCGCTGGCGCTTGGCGAACGCCCTGGTGGCCGCCCAGCCCGATGCCGCCGGGAACCCGGATCAGGCGAAACAGCTAGTCGAACGCCTGGTCGCCGCGACCGAGGGCCTGACCTTGAAGGGCATGATGGAGATCGTGCAGTTCGCCCGCGCCGCCGGCGGACTTGGCCAAGGCGTCGAAGAGGCGGCCCGAACTTACCGCTTGGGGGTCTCGGAGAACCCCTGGCAGGGCGAAGCCCTGCGGGAGCGGATCGCCGCCGGCGAGGCGATTTTGGAGCGTCGCGTCAAAGGCCAGACCAGGGCGGTCAGGCGGGCGCTGGATTTGGTCAAGCGGTCGGCCTTGGGCTTGACCGGCGCCCACCAGGCCCGGCCGGGCGGCGCGCCGCGCGGGGTGATGGTGATGGCCGGGCCGACGGGGGTGGGCAAGACAGAACTCGCCAAAGCCTTGGCGGAATTGGTGTTCGGCGACGAGCGGGCGATGATCAGGTTCGACATGAGCGAGTTCAGCCAAGAAGGCTCCGACTCCCGCCTGATCGGGGCGCCTCCCGGATATGTCGGCCACGGGGCCGGCGGCGAACTGGTCAACGCCGTCAAACGCCGCCCCTTCACAGTGGTGCTATTCGACGAGATGGAAAAGGCCCATCCAAGAGTCTTCGACAAGTTCCTTCAGATCCTCTCCGACGGCCGGCTGACCAGCGGGACCGGCGAGACGGTGTCTTTCGCGGAGACCATGATCGTGTTCACTTCGAATGTCGGAGCGGCCGAGGCCGCCGCGGTGGGATTGCTCGGAGACGATTCGGAAGAGTCGATCGCGGCCTATGAGGACCTGGTCCGCGAGGCGATGGACCGCTTCTTCAGACTTCCGCGTTCCCAGGGCGGGCTCGGCCGGCCGGAGTTGCGCGGCCGGATTGGCGACAACATAGTCGTCTTCCGGCCGATCTCCGGCGCCATCGCCCGCGAACTGGCCGAACGTTTCATCGACAACGCGCTGACCCGGGTGGCCGTTGAATGCGGCTTGCCAGTTTGGATAACCGACGAGGCCAACGCCAAAGCGGTGGCCGCCATGACCGCCCCGGAACACCTGTCGGCGGGCGGCCGCGGCATCGCCCTGGCGCTTGAGCCGGTGCTGGTCAACCCCTTGGCGCGAGCCATTTTCGCGGCTTCGCCAAGCGCCGGCGGGCTGACCGTGTTGGACATCGCGCGGACCGAAGACGGCGGCTACGACGTGGTGTTGGGATGATCGGGCCGCTGTGATGGCTGAGCCCACGGGTGTTTGCGAGGTCTGCGGCCAGCCGGCGCCGCCATTCGCGGTCATGTGCCCGCTCTGCGGCGCCGGGTTCACCCGGTCCGCCCAGGTTTTGCCGGTCGGCTTGGCGGACGATGCCGATCGGCCGGCCGAGGCTCCGGGACTTGCTCCCGCTGGCGGCGAACCGGCCGGCGACTGCCTTCCGCGACCTCCGGCGACGCCCTTCGGCAGCTCGTTGACCAGCGAAAACGCGCCCGGGCCTGAGTCAGTGCGGGTGTGTCGGCAGTGCGGCTTGGGCGACTTGACGCCGGACGTGGCCGATTGCCCGAGTTGCGGATTCGCGCTCGGCGGCGTTTTGGATCAGCCGGGCGAGGCGCTTGACGCGGCCGAACTGACTGTCGAGGGGCGGCGCGTGGCCTTGGCGGACGGGCAGACGCTGGTGCTGGGGCGCGACCCGGCGGCATCGTCGGTGGCCGAAGTGCTGGCCGGCCGCGCCGGCGTGTCGCGCCGACACGCGGCCGTCCGGGCCCGGGGGCGGACCGTGACCGTCTGGGACCTGGGCTCGACCAATGGCACTTGGCTGGACGGCCGGCGGCTCGGCGACCAGCCGGCGGAACTGGCTGTGCCGGTCCGCTTCCGGCTTGGCCAGGCGGTTGAAGTCGAAATCCGCCGCGTCGGCCGCCGCCGGGCCGAGCCGGATGGGACGGCCGGCGGACCGGCCGACGCCGCTGGCGCGGGCGGGGGCGACGGCGGGGGCGACCAGGCGGATCGAGGGAATCGGCGATGACCGCCGTTCCGCCGCCGGCGCCGACCGCCCCCGAAGGCTCGGGCGGGACCGGGTATGGCACCGGCGCCGCGGCGCCGACGGCGTTTGAGCCGACGGCATCGGGCGCCTGGGCGGCATCGGGACCGGCGCCCACCGCCTACGAACCTCCCGTGACCGGCGGGGCGAGCGGATCGGGCGAGCCGGCTTGGCTGCGCGCCAATCTGCCCCCGGACCTCCAACTCCGGTTTGAGCCGTTGCGTTCGCTCAACGTCGTGGGCGGACAGGCCGACCTGATCGTCTGCCGGGACCGCGAGCGCGGCGGCGACGAGGTCGTGGTCAAGCTCTACCGCTATTCAGACCAGTTGGACCGGTCGGTGCTGGCCAAGCTCTACCAAGCCGATCCAACCCATGTGGTCCGTCTGTTGGACCACGGCGAAAGCCATCGGGTTCCTTGGGAGGCGCAGGAATACTGCCGCAACGGCACCCTGGCGGATCTGCGGCAACGCCTGGGCGGTCGCGTGCCGGTCGACCAGCTGCCGCACATTGTCCGCGAATTGGCCGAGGCGTTGGGCCACATCCACGCCCTCGGAATAACTCACCGCGACTTCAAACCGCAAAATGTTCTGGTGCGGCGGCCGGGTCCGCCGCCGGACTTGGTCTTGACCGATTTCGGAGTGGCCCGCGAGCAGTTCCAGGCCACGCAATTCACCAGTATCAGCGCCACCTTCGCCTGGGCGGCGCCGGAGGTCCATGAAGGCGTTCTCAAGGCGCCGCTCGACTGGTGGGCGCTGGGCGCCACCGTCTTCGAGTTGCTGACCGGCCGCCATTTGCTGGCCGACGCCTCCGGCCGGCTGCCGCCGGATGTGCAACTGAGGCCAATCGTGATGCGCGGCCTTTACTCGACCGCCCAGATCCCGCCCGGCCGCTGGCGCGACCTAGTGGACGGGCTGTTGACCCACAACCCGGATCGGCGCTGGGGATATCCGCAGGTGGACGCCTGGTTGAGGGGCGACAACCCGCCGGTCGACCGAACCGGCCCGGCCCTCGGCCGGACCGCGTCCGGACAACCGGGCGGCGCCCTCGCCCGGCTGGTCTTCAACGGTCAGCCGGTTATCAGCGGGGTCGAATTGGCGGCGGCGGCGCGCCGGGACTGGTCGGGGGCGGCTCGGCTGATGGCCGGCGACATCGACCCGGCGACGCGCGAATGGCTCAGCTCAACCGCCGAAGGTCTGCGCGCCCTTCAGGAACTGCGTCTGGAGACCGGCGCCGAAGCGCGCCTGGTGCGCCTGCAGGGGGCCCTCGACCCGCGAACCCCGATCCAGTTTCGCGGCCGGGCGCTGACCGACCAGACTCTGTCCGAGGCCATGGCGGCGGCCGCGCGCCTGCAACCGGACGGGCCGTCCGAGGCCGATGACGCCGCCGAATGGCTGCTGGCCGTTCGCGACCAGCGGGCCCTGCGGGCCTTGGCCGGCGCCGGGCGAGTCGATCAGGCGGTCGGCGAACGCCTCGGTCGCGCCGATCTGATCCTTGACCAATGGCGCGCCCAAACCCGCGCGGTGGCGCGGCGGGTGGTCGACGCGGAACTGGCCGAGTTGGTCGAATTGCGGGAAAAGGCCCTGATCGGGCAGTTCTTCGCGATCGCCTTGGGCGCCGCCCCGGCGGCGCC
>JAITKC010000197.1 GCA_031278665.1 Bifidobacteriaceae bacterium
CCGGTCAGTCGAGGTGGCGTCGACGGCGGGACCGGCGGCGGCGTCGGCGGTCGATGAGGCGTCGGCGGTCGATGAGGCCTCGGCGGTCGATGAGGCACCGGCGGCAACGCCGGAAACGAGCCCGGCCGTCGCGGTGGCGCGACGCGACTGGGGCCGGATCGACGCGCCGCCGGAGGGGCGCGGCGAAATCAGCGCGCTGACCGCCGTGGGCGGGCGCGTCTACGCGCTCAGCGGCACGGTGCTGGCCTGGGACGGCGGCGTGGTCGATTTGGCCGCCGAAGGACCGGCTGGAAGTTTGGTTTTGCAGGCGGCGTCGACTGACGGCGACCAGGTGGCGGTGGCCGCCCCGGGGGCGCTGCTCCTGATCGACCGCAAGGGCCGGATCACCCGCTGGCCGGTCGGCGGCGCCGACCGGTCGGCCAGCCCGGCCCAGCCGGTCGCGGTCGGCGGCTGCGTCCACGCCGCCTGGGCGGCCGACGGGGCCGGCGGCGACAACTATCTGGCCGTCTGCGACGGGGACGAGCCCGTCGGCCGGGCGCTGGAGGGGCTGGACGAAACCAGCCAGCCGGTCTTCCGGGTCAACCGCCTAACCGTGGTCTTGAACGACGTCCAAGACGGCCGGATTTGGATGCCGGCCCAAGACGACCGCGTGCGCGACGCGCTGAACTGGGATCAGATCGATCCGACGGCCGACGATTCGGCCGACCGGTCGGATCAGACGCCGGGCGAGCGGGACCCCGACTGCGACGACATGACCGCCAAACCGGCCGCCGCCGACGATCACCTGGGCGTCCGCCCGGAGACCGGCGCCATTTTGACGGTGCTGGACAACGATTCGGGGACGGGTTGCGGCGCGCTGGCGATCGACCGGATCGACGGGCTCGATCCGGCGCTCGGCGCCGCCCAGCCGGTCTTGTCGGGGCGGGCCATCCAATTCGTCCCGGCCGCCGGCGCGACCGCCGCCGAGTTCACCTACACCGTCTCCGACGCCGCCGGCCAGACCGATTCGGCCAGGGTGTCGGTGGAGGTGGCGACGGGCGCGAATCGCCCGCCCGTCCTGACGGGCGCCCCGCCGCGCCTGGCGATGGAGACGGGCGCCCGGGCCAGCCAGCGGGTCCTAGCCGGGTTCGCCGACCCGGACGGCGACCCCCTGCAGTTGCTCGGGGCCAGTTGCGAAGATCCGGCCGCGCGCGTCTCGTTTGAACCCTCCGGGACGGTGACAGTCGAACACGACGCCGGCGGGCCGGGCGGTTTGACGGTTTGGCTGACGGTCGCGGACGCGCTCGGCGCCAAGGCCGACCCGGTCGCCTTGACAGTCGAACTTCACCAGCCGGGCGCCCTGGCCCCGGCCGCCGATGCCGTCAAGGCCGACGGTTTTGTCGGCCAGACCGTCCGCCTGGACTTATTCGACGCCCTGCGCACCCATCACGTCAACCGTCCGGTTTTCGCCCTCGACGGCCGGCCCGACCCGGCCACCGAGGTCAAGATCGACCCGGCCGCCGGCGTCTTGGAGTTCAAAGCCCAAGCGGCCAACACCTATCGGCTGTCTGTGAGCGTCGCGGCCGGTTCCAATACCGCCCGGCTGACGGCCAGAATCGACGTCCAGGCGGCCGGCGAGGGCCTGTTGGCGGCGGTCCAGGACACCGTTTACGTCCGGCCGGGCGTGCCGACTGTGATCGACCCGTTGGCGAATGACCTGGTCGCGGCCGGTTTGACGGCGGTGCTACAAGATTTCGAGGCGCCGCCGGGGGCTGGTTTTGAGGCGGCGCCGCTTGAGCGCCGATACCTCGAGTTGACCGATGCCGGCGGGACCGGCCTCGAGCGATTGTCCTACACCGTCGCGGCCGGCGCCCTGACGGCGCGCGGGCTGATCCAGGTGGTCCACACCGGCGCGAGCGCCCATCAGAACCCCGTCGTCGCGCCGTCGACTGTCACGGTCAGGGCCGGCGGGGTGGTGACCATCCCCGTCTTGGAACAAACTTTCGACTCCGACGGCGACACGGTCTCGATCGCCGCCGGCGCCATCGCGCCAAGCCCCGACTGCGGCACGGTCTACTCCTCCGGTCTGGCGGTCCGCTACCAGGCGCCGCCGGAGCCCTGTCCCAAGCCGGTCTCGGTGGCGGTGGCGGTGGTCGATGACGCCGGCGGCGCGGCGCTCGGAGTGTTCACCGTCGAAGTCCACAGTTCGCTTGGGGCCGCCAAACCCCCGCCCGAACCGCTCGATCTGACCGCCAGGGTGATGGCCGGCGAAGAGGTCAAGATCCCGGTGCCGTTGACCGGGATCGACGTCGACGGCGACGGCGTGGCCCTGCGCCAGGGGCTCGACAGCTATCCCAGGCTGGGGTCGGTCACCGAAGTCGGCCCCGACTACATCAAGTACAAAGCCGCGGTCGACCAGCCACCCGGCTCCGAGACGTTCGTCTACGCGGTCGAGGACTGGGCGGCCAACCGGGCGACGGCATCGGTCACCGTCGGCGTGTCGGCCCGGGGAGGCGCCGCCCAGGGGGTGGTCGCGCGCGACGACAAAGCCAGCGCCCAGCCGGGCAAGACCCTTGAGATACCGGTCTTGGCGAACGACGTGAACTTGGCCGGCGAAGGCGGTTTGACTTTCTGCGAAGACCAAGGCCCGGGCTTGGCCGGCGCGGCGGTGGCGGCCAGCCCCGACCGGGCCACCGGCCGCCTGGTCGTCGCCCTGCCCTGGCAGGCGGGTCGCTACCAGGTGGTCTACGAGGCTTGCGGGTCCGGCGGGAACCGCGACTCGGCGTCGGTCGATTTGACCGTCGACCCGGATTTGCCGGCCCAGCCGCCCCGGGCCAAGGACATCGTCTCGCCGCCGCAGGAGACTATCGACAAGTCCTCGGTCGACATCGACGTCTCGCGCTGGGCTTATAACCCGTCCGGGCCGACGGGCGACCTGGAGCTGTTCCTGCCCGAGCCGTCCAAGGCCCACGCGGTCCAGAAGAACGCTTCCGAAGTGACCGTGTTCCTGCAAAAGGAGTTGCCGACGATCGTCTTCTACGGGCTGCGCAACACCGCCGCCGACGGTTTGACCGCCTACGGCTCGATCACGGTGCCGCCGATCTCGCGGCCGCCCTATCCGCGCCCTGATCCGCCGGCGATCAAAGCCGAAGCCGGCCGGGAGGTCGTCATCGACTTGGACGAGTTCGTGGCCGTGGCGGCGGGCCGGCTGGGCGCCTTCTTGGTCTCCCAGGCGGCCGGCGGCGGGCTGAGCGCCGGCCACGGCCAGACGCGGGCGGTCGACGGCGGCGGGGCCATCGCCTACACGGCCGACCCGGGATACGCCGGCCCGGACCGGATCGAGTTCGTGGTCGCCGACGCCCCGGAAGGACCGCAAGGACTGGAAGGACTGGAAGGACCGCAAGGACTGGAAGGGCGGGCCGGCTCGGATGCGGCGGCCAAACAGTCGCGGTTGGCGATCGAGTTGACGGTGGCGCCGGCCGGCGCCGCGGCCGTCGTGTTCAACGATCCCGCCCCGCAGGTCGAGCGCGGCGGCTCGCGCGTCGTCGACTTGGCCGATTTCACCTTGGTCGACGGATCGCCGGCCGATCCGGGTCAGCTTCGAGTCGAACTCGGGCCGGTCAACGCGACCGGTTTGAGTTTGCGCCTAAGCGGCGCCGTGGTGACGATCGAGGCCGGCCTGGAGGCGACCGCCGGCCAGCGGCTGGCGGTCGCGCTAACCCTCGCTTACGGCGGCGGCGATCCCAGAGCCGGGCTCAGTTTGACGGTCGCGGTGGTCGAAACCAAACAGCCGGCCGTCAAACCGAATCCGCCCGCTCTGGTCAAAGTCGAAAGGGGCGAGTCGAAGACGGTCCCGGTGCTGGAGGGGGTGTTCGACCCGTGGGCGGCCGAGGCCCCGGCCCGCCTGGAGGCGGTGACGGCCTCCGGCGCGGTGACGGCCGCGGCCGCCGGCCGGTCGATCGCCGTCACCGCCCATTCGGCCAAGGGCGGCGACATGACGGTCGCCTTCGTGGTGGTCGATGCCGCCGGGCGGCGCCAGTCCGGCGCCTTCGCCGTGGTCGCCCGCGACGCGCCCGACCCGCCGAGCGCGGTCGCGGCCGTCCCCGGCGCCAAGGGCGAAGTGTTGGTCAGCTGGGCGCCGGTGGTCGGAGCGGCGGCGAACGGCGAACCGGTCGAGTCCTATCGGGTGACGCTGCCCGGCGCCGAGTGCGAGCCGGCGCCGTCTGAGCGGACGTCGTCGCGCTGCCAGGTGACCGGTTTCGCCTACGGCGCCCGCCGCCAGGTCGAGGTGCGCGCCCGCAACGCCGTCGGCGAGTCGGCCCAGCCCGGGATAGGCCTGCTCGACTACGACCTGGCGCCGGATCCGCCGATCGCCGGGGCGGCGCTGGCCGGCAAGAACCAACTCGACCTGAGTTGGGCGCCGCCCGGCGCCGACTCCGGCACAGTCGATTCCTACACCGTCGTGTGTAACGGCAAGGTGGCGGTCAGCGGTCTGAAGGCGACCCGTTGGGTGGTCGCCGACTTGGCGGCCGGCGTCGACTATAGCTGCCGGGTGAGCGCCCGCAACCGCATAGGGTCGAGCGCCGATGCCGTCTTCGCCTCCGCCAGGCCCTATGGCGACCCGGCCAAGCCGGCGCCGCCCCGCCCGGCTTGGGCCGGCGAGTCGCTGGTCCGGGTCGAATGGGACGAGGTCGCGGACACCGGCGCCGAACTGGTCTACCGGCTGTTGGTCAACGGCAAGGCCCAGGACGGCTGCCGGCCCCGAGCTTGCGACGTCCAGTTGGCCCCCGGCCAACAGGCCGTCTTCCAGGTCGAGGCGACCAGTTCGAAGGCGGATGTGGTCGCCGCCGTCTCGGCGCCGGCCGGGCCGTTCCGCCAGCCGCCGGCCGGGCTGGCCGCCTTGGAGGCGCCGCTGCTCAACGCCTCGGCTGGCGCCGGCTCCGGCCAGGCCTGGCTGGAGATCGTTTGGCCGAACCCGTCCGCCCCGGCCGGCTACCTGGTCGAAAGCGAATGGTGGTTGGACGGCTGGCGCCTTCAGGGCCCGCCGACCCGCGTCGAGTCCGTCCGGGCCGGCCGTCACAGCGCCAAACTGCGCTACTGCCTGCAATCCGAGGGCGGCGTGGCGCCAATGCCGTCCGCGCCGGCCGGCGGACTTTGCGCCGAGTCGGCCGAGGCCGCCTTGGAGGTCACGACTAAGCCGTCCGCGCCCGCGAACTGCTCGGCCGCCCGCCCCGAGCCGGCGACTGTGGCGGTGGTCTGCTCCGACCCGCTCGACTTCGGCGGGCTGGAAGTCGCCTGGCGGGCCGCGATAGACGGCCGGGCGGCGGTCGACGCGCCCGGTCCGGTCTTCAGCCTCGCGACGCCCGACGGCTGGACCGGCGCCGGATCGGTGGAGGTCTGGGTGGTCAACCAACTGGGGCCTTCGGACGGCCTCGCGGTCGACTATCCGGCCTGGCGGGACCCCCAATCCGAGCCGGTCGCGGCGAGCGCCCAGGCGGCGGCGGTCCGGCCGGACCGGTCCGGCCCGGACCCACCGGCGGGCCAGCAACCGGCGGGCCAGCAACCGGCGGGTCCCCAACCGGCGGGCCGGCAACCGGCTGGCCTGCGACCGGCGGGTCCCCAACCGGCGGGTCCGCAACCGGCGAGTCCGCAACCGGCT
>JAITKC010000203.1 GCA_031278665.1 Bifidobacteriaceae bacterium
CGCCCGCCGGCCTGCGCCCGCCGGCCCGGTGGCGCAGAGGTGACAACCGGTGTCCAGAACCCCGCCCACGACGCCGCCGGCACCAACGTGCGGTCAGTTCCAGACACCCCTGTCCCCGCCGCACCACACGCGACCCCTGCCGGCTAAGCGAAACCGCTGGTCAACGCGCCGCCCCCGAGCAGCCCGGCGACCCGCCCGGACAACCGGTGTCCAGAACCCCGCGCACGACGCACCCGGCGCCGACGTGCGGTCAGTTCCAGACATCCCGGTCGGCGTCGCGGTTGTCGGGGGCGTGTTGGACTATGGCGGCAGGGACGCGGAACACCCTCGCCGGCGGGCGACGCCGTGAAGCGTGGAAGGTCTTGCGCATCGCGAGGGCGCCGAGCCGGGCTTGGAACCGCCGCCCGCGGCGGAGGGCAATGCGAGGCGCGCTTCGCACGAGGACATCGGCTGCGATCTGGGGAATAGAGCCACCGGACGCGGCGACGCGCGAGTCCGGGCGCGCTCCCTGTAATGACACCGGACGCGGCGAGCGGGATTGGGACCACCGGACGCGGGGCAACCTATTCGGGGCGAGTTTCACTTCGGGACATCGAATGCGGCCGGGGGATTGAGACAACGGCACGGGTGGGCGAGCAATTTGCGGGGACGCCGCGGGGCCGGGTCTCCATAGGCGGTGTTTCACGTGGAACATCGCCCAACTGACACGGTTTCGCCGGCTCGGTCACCGTCCCGCGCGGGTGGCTCTGACCACATAGGTCGGATCGGCGCCGGGGACGGCGACCAGTTCGAGAACCGCCGCCCCGGTCAGCCCGGCCGCCTTGACGGCGCGCCGGCAGTCCGCCAATTCGCCAGCCGCCCCGGCGCCCTTGAGAGCCAGGAACAGCCCGCCCGGCGCGAGCAGCCCAGCCGTCCATTTGGCCAGTTTGTCCAGGCGGGCCACCGCCCGCGAGACCACCGCCGCCGCATCCGCCCGATGACCAAGCTCCTCGACCCGCGCCCGAGTCACCGTCGCATTGGTCAACTCCAAAGCGGCGACCGCCTCCGTCAGCCAGTCGGTTCGCCGCCTCATCGAGTCGACCAGCTCAAAACTGAGGTCTGGGCGCTGCAGGGCGAGCACCAATCCCGGCAGGCCGGCCCCTGATCCGGCGTCGACCACCAGGCCGCGCTCCGGCAACAGCGGCGCCAGGACGCCGCTGTTGAGCAGATGGCGTTCCCACAGACGCGACATTTCCCGGGGCCCCATCAGGCCGCGCTCAACGGCGTTGGCCTCAAGCAGCCCGGCCAGCCGCTGAACCCCGGGCAGCGCCGTCCCAAAGACCGCCGCCGGCGGGCCGCCGTCGCCGCCCACCGAGTTTCAGTCCGCTTGGTCAGCCGGGCTGATGACCACGTATCTGTCGGGGTCCGCGCCGGAGGACTCGCTGACCAGTCCGGCGGCGGCCACGGCGTCGTGTACCACTTTGCGCTCAAAGGCGTTCATCGGCTCGAGCGCCAGGTGAACGCCTTTGGCTTTGACCTCTTCGATCGCCCCCTCGGCCACCACCAGCAATTCCTCGCGCCGATTCGCCCGGTAACCGGAGATGTCCAGCATCAGACGCGACCGCTCGCCGGTTCGAGTCTGCACCGCGATCCGCGTCAACTCCTGTAGGGCGTCCAGGACTTCGCCGCCCGGTCCGACAAGCCGGTCGAGGTCGTGGTCCGCCGGGTCCTCCGAGATGATCGCCACCACCGCCCGGCCGTGATCGACGTCGATGTCGATGTCCCCGCCGATGTCGGCGATGTCGAGCAGTTCCTCCAGATAGTCGGCCGCGATCTCGCCGTCCTCCTCCAGCCTGACGACCGCGGTCGGTTTGGCCTCGGTCACGTCGCCGTCACTCACTGCGCTCTCCTTCACTTCCGCTTCTTGCGGGACTGCTTCTTTGGTTGGCTGCGCTGGCCGGCGGCCCGCCCGGTTCCACCAGACCCGGCAGACCCACCAGACCCACCAGACCCGGAGGAACTAGCCGTTCCTCCCCCCGCGCCGGAGTCCCGGCCGGCGGGCTTCGCTTGGTCTTTGCCACCGGCCCGGCCGGACTTGGCTTGGCCGGTCTTTGACCCGGGCTCAGCGGGCTCGGCGTCGGCGGGCTCAATCTCCCGGCGGGAGTCCTCCGGCCGGGGCGACGGATTGGCCGCCTGAAGCGGCCCCGACCGGCGCTGGGCCCGGCTTGTGCGTTTGGGCTGCGCCCGCTGGGCGGGACCGGCCGAATCGGACGGCGCGGCATCGGGCTCTTCTTCGCCTTCCAAACCCAACCCCTTGCGCAACCGCTTCTTCTCTTTGCGGGCCTTCATGCGGGCCTCGGCCTCGGAACCGGGCGCCGGCATATTGCGGATGACGAAGAATTGTTGGCCCATCGACCAAACGTTGGTCGTGAACCAATAGATCAGCACGCCAATCTGGAAGTTGACGCCGGATACCGCGAAGATGACGGGCATCATATACATCATCATCTTCTGCGTCCGGAACATCGGGTTGTCCATGGCCGTCTGCGGCATGTTTTTCATGGTCAACTGACGTTGGGTGGTGAAGGTGGTGACGGACATCAAGATAATCAGGATGACTGTCACAACGCGCACCGCCACCGGCGAGGCGCCGGCCCAAGTCTTCTCATCTAAGAAGGTGGCCGACAGCGGCGCCCCGAACAAGTACGTGCTTTGGATGTCGATGGCCACCGTTTGGTCGATCGGCCCAATCGAGTCGCCGCGGGGGTATTCGCCTTCGGCCAACTGCCTCAGCGAGTACAACACCCGGAAGAGCGCGAAAAACAGCGGCGACTGGGCCAACACCGGCCAACACCCGCTCATCGGGTTGGAGCCGTTGCGCCGATAAAGCTCCATAGTCTCTTCTTGCATGCGCCGGCGCGAGACCGCGTCGGTCTTGCCTTTATAGCGCCGCTGAATCTTTTGCAATTCCGGTTGGAGCAGTTGCATCCCGCGCGAGGATCGGATCTGCTTAACAAACAGCGGTATCATAATAATGCGCATGATCACTACCAACACGACAATCGCCAACACCCAAGAAAGCGACTTGCCGAGGCCGAGGAAAGCCCAGAACTGGTGGGTCCCATACATGATCCAGGCCACCACCCACATAATCGGCGACAAGATGGTGTCAAACCAGTCCATGATTACCTCTCCGCTCCCCGCCAGCGCAGGCCGACCCGCTCCGGCACGTGATCGACGCCGCCCGGATTGAACGGATGACAGCGCGTCAGCCGCCGCGCCGCCAGCGCGCCACCCCTGACCAAGCCGTGGGTCCTGAGCGCCGTGATCGCATAATCCGAACAACTCGGATAGAACCGGCAGCGCGGCCCGGTCAGCGGCGATATCCAGCGTTGGTAGCCGCGCACCAGCCAAACCAGGCCGTCCGCCGATGCCGCCAGCGCCCGTCGGCAAACCGCCGTCGCGCTCATCTGGTCGCCTTTCTCAGACATCTTCCGACCGCCCGCTCCAATTCTCCGTAGTCCGCCGATGCCGCCGCCGGCAGCGCCCGCACCACCACCCGTTTCGGTTCGGCCAGCCTGGGGAGCTGGCCGGCCAATATCGCCCTCAGCCGCCGGGCGACCCGGTGGCGGACCACCGAATTGCCGACCGCTTTTGACACCACCAACCCGGCTTGCCAGACCGCCGGCCGGACTGGATTAACCGACCCATCCGACCCAGCCTGGACATCCGCTCCGGCCGGCCCCCCGGCGGCGCCGTCTCGGCTGGCCGGGACCAGATCGACCGGCGCGCGTTCGGCCGAAACCGAATCAACCGGCC
>JAITKC010000230.1 GCA_031278665.1 Bifidobacteriaceae bacterium
ACCAGCAACGCTGTGACCAGGGAAAACGTCGGGCTGGCGGGATTTGAACCCACGACCCCCTGACCCCCAGTCAGGTGCGCTACCAAACTGCGCCACAGCCCGCTATGAAGTTCTCGGGCCGCGGAAAGGAGCCTAACCCCCTTATCCCCCAGTCAAGTGCGCTACCAAACTGCGCCACAGCCCGCTATGAAGTTCTCGGGCGGCGATGGGGCCCAATCCATTTAGCCCGGCACGCCCCGGCGCCGACCAGGCCGGCGTCCGCCGCTAAGGGCGGCCGGGACGGCCGGATCGCCAGGCCACGAGCCTAGCGCATGAGCCGGCCCGAAGCGGCCCGAAGCGGCCCGGGAACGGCGGGCCGGCGCCGCTAAACCACTGTCAAGGTCACGGTCGAGCCTTTGCGGACGGACTCGCCGGGGGCGGGGTCCTGGGCCTGAACCAAGCCCAGGAACTTGCCCAGGGGGGAGTACTCCTCGGCCGCCAAACCGCGCTCCTGGAGCAGCGCGACGGCATCGTCGACCGGCAGCGAGGTGACCTTCGGGACCTCCACGAAAGGCATGCCGAGCGAAATCACCACAGAAATCTCGGCGCCGCGGTGGGATGGCGCGCCGGGGGCGGGACTCTGGGAGACGATCAGGCCTTCGGCCACGGTCTCGGAGTACGCCTCCTCGCCTTGGACCACGGTCAACTCCAGGCCGGCGGCCTCCTCGCCGGCCGCCTCCAGTGTCAACTCGGTTAAGTCGGGCGCTTCGACCGGCTCCGGGCCTTGGCTGACAACCAACGTGATCGGCAGGTGGTGCGGCACCGAGGCGCCGCCCCGCGGCTGGATCTCGATCACGATGCCCTCGGCCACGAAGGTGTCGTAGGTCAGCTTCTCGGTCACATCGCCGTCCAGCCCGGCCGCGATCAGCTCGCTCTTGGCGTGGGCGGCCGACTGTCCGACGATCCCGGACGACGGCACGGTCGCCTGCCGCACGCCCAGAGAGACCACCAGGTCGATCGTCGCGCCCGGGTCGACCCGCTGGCCCTGGTCCGGGGCGGCGCCGATGACGTGCCCCTCGGCGACGGCGTCGTCGAACTCGCTCGCCACCCGCGCCTCCAGGCCCAGGCGGGTCAGCTCGGCTTCGGCCTCGGACTGTTCCAGGCCGGCCAGCCTGGGCACCGTCACCAAGGAGCCGGGGCCGTGTTCGAAGTACCAGTAAAGGGTTCCGCCGGCGCCGCCGCCCGCCACCAGCAGCGCTCCCAGCAACCAGGCCAGCGCACGATGCCGTCGGCGCGGCCGCGTCCGGCGCGTCGGCGCCGCTGGGGCTGGCGGCGGAATCCGGGCCAAGGGCAGCGCCTGGGTGCCGCCGGTGCCGCCGCCGGGCAGCCCCGTCGGCACGGCTTCGGTCGCCAGGTCGCGGCCGGCGGCCGCCGCCTGGGCCCAGCCGGGCGATTCGGGCAAGGCATTGGCTGGCGCGGGCGGTGCGGGCGGCGCGGGCGGCGCGTCGAAGCCGGGCGAGTCGGCCGGGGAGTCGGCGCGGTCGGGCGATCCGGCCAAGGCGCCGGCGGGCGCGGGCGGCGCGGCGAAACCGGGCGACTCGGCTGGCGGGTCCGGCAGGGCGGCTGGCGGGCCGGGGGCGGGGTCTGGCGCGTCGGCATCGGGCAACTGCGGAAAATCCAGGTCGGACGGCCGGGGCGCCAAACTGACGCCCGGGGTGCGATCCGCCACCCAGGCGGGCAGAACCCGGCGGACCGCCCGCAGCAGCGCCAACGCGGCGGCGGCGTCCTCCGGGCGGCGCTCCGGCTGTTTCGCGGTGAGGGCGGCGACCAGCGCGTCGATTTCCGCCGGCAGCCAGCCGATCCTGCTCGAGGGGGCCGGGAAATCGGCGTGGACATGCTGGAAGGCGACCTGGATGGGGGTTTCGGCGACGTACGGCTGGGCGCCGGTCAACAACTCGAACAGGACAACGCCGGCGGCGTAGACGTCGGCCCGCTTGTCGGCCACCCCTTCGGCGATCAACTCCGGCGACAGGTAGGCGACAGTGCCCAAGACCACGCCCGAAGACGCGGCGGTGACCTCCGAAACGGCCCGGGCCAGCCCGAAATCGGCGACTTTGACCTGCCCGGAGCGGGTGATCAAGATGTTCTCGGGCTTGATGTCGCGGTGGACGAAACCGGCCGTGTGGGCCACCGACAAGGCCTGGAGCACCTGAATCATCAAATCGAGGGCCTTGCCCACGCTCGGCAGCCCCGAGGTCAGCAGCAACGTCCGCAGATTGGGCCCGTCCACCAGTTCCATCACCAAATAGGGCGAATCGCCCCAGGCGCCCTGATCGTGGACGCTGACGATGCCGGGGTCGACCAGCCGGGCGGCGGCCCGGGCCTCGCGCCGGAAGCGGTCGACGAAGCGGGCGCCCTCGGCCAGATGGGGATGCAGGATCTTGACCGCCACCGGCCGGTCCAACCTCAGGTCGGTGGCCCGGTAAACGGTGGCCATCCCGCCCCGGGCCAGCCGCGCCGCAATCCGATAGCGGCCGTCGACGACTTGGCCGAGCATCGGATCGGACGGGGTAGAGGTCACGTGCGCGAGTCTACGACCTTGGCCCGGTCAAGGCCTAAGCGCGCGCCGGCGCGAGGAACCAATTCGCGATTTCGCGCAGCGCCGCCCGCCCGGAGGTGTCCAAACCGGACGTCTCCAAGACCTCGAAGGCCTGACGGCGGCGGTCCTCGATCATCTGCTCCAACTCGGCGACCGCGCCCGACGACCGGATCACCCCCTGGATGTGGCGGACTCTGGCGTCGACCGGTGGCGCGTCGCCGCGCAGCAGGGCGCTGGTGAAGGCCCGTCGCCGGTCCGGGTCGAGCAGGCGCATGGTCAGGCCGACCAGCACGGTCTGCTTGCCGTCTATGAGATCCTGGCCGACCGGCTTACCCGACAGGTCGGGGTCGCCCAGCGCGCCGATCAGGTCGTCTTTGAGCTGGTAGGCCTCGCCCAGCAGGAGCCCCACAGCCATCATGGTTTCGGCTTCGTCGCGGCTGGCCCCGGCGCCGGCCGCCCCCATCGCCAACGGCGTGCCGGCCAGATAGCGGGCCGTCTTGCTGCGGATCGCCTCCAGCGCGTTCTGGATGGTCTTCTCCGGGTCGTCGGTCTCCGGCATATAGGGCAAAACCGTGTCCATTGTCTGGCCCAGGAGGTGTTCGACCCG
>JAITKC010000305.1 GCA_031278665.1 Bifidobacteriaceae bacterium
CACCTTGACGGCGAAGGCCTCGCCGGCGGGCAGGTCGAGGGGCGTCCCCGCGGGCTCCTCCACCGGGTCGTCGGGATCGATTTCGGCGGTCGAAGGCGAGACGACCAGCGTCGACTCGGCCGCCTCCGGCGCGCCCGCGAACGGCGCCCAGAGCACCGATGTGTCCGGATAGTCGCCGTTGGGCAGGGAGACCGAATAGACCGCGACCGGGTGGACGTCGTCCACCACGAGCTGGCGGTTGCCCGGAAGGGACGAGTAAACCTCAAGCGTGTAGACACCTTCCGGGCAGTCGCCGGCGGCGTCGACCGAACCGGCGCAGGCGAACTCGCCGTCGTCGGCGAAATACAGTCCGTCGCCGCCATAAGGGTCGCGCGGCCCAGCCGACACGACCGGCCCGCGATCGCTGATCGGATGCCCGGACATGTCTCGCATCGTGGCGGTGATAGTTTGGCGGCCCCAGTCTTGCGGGCTGACCTCTGGGTCGTCGTGGTTCGGCGGTTGGTTCGCCGTCTGGGTCACCACGGCCTGGGACAGGGTCTCAGACGCCTCGCCGGCCACAAAGATCGCGGTATCCGCGCATTCCAGTGAGCCGACGAAAACTCCATCGGGGTCGAAGATATCGACTTTGGGGCAGAACTCGCCGACTGCGGTTGAGGCCACCAGCAACCGCGGGGTCCAACCGTTGGAAGACGCGTCCCCGGAGGCGACCTTGGCCAACGACGACGAAGGGTTGTCTTTGGACCAAACCAGGGCTTCGTCCGGGAACTCATCCCATAGCCGCTCCGAGTCGACATAGAGGGGCCAAATCGGGTTGTCATTGGCGTCGCGCGGATTGACCCGGTATTGGAGGCAGCCATAAGGCTCGCAGTATTCGAAACTTTCGAAGTCCGCTGTCGCGACCGGATAGTAGTAGCTATAGAGGCGCGTCATCGACGACTTGTCCGGGTCGAGCACGGGCAGAACGTCGAAGCTGACGATCGCCAAGTCCTCCCCCCCATATTCCTCAGCCGAAGCCGAGCCGGATTTGACGCTCAAGGGTCCGGGCAGGTCGGGATGCCGCGGCCAAATCCCGAAGGTGCCGGCGCAACTGGAATAGATCAGGGCCTGGTAATGGCCGGGCTCGCCGGGCACATCCAAGACCGAGTCGACCACCGGCTTGCGTGATCGGCTGTAGCAGAACTCGGCGCCGACCGACGTGTCTAATTCCCATTCGAGACTCTCGGCTTGACCGGCGACGCCTTGGCCGCGCGCGTCCCACAGCCAAACGTCGACAGTGCGGAAGTCGGGCTGGCCGTCATAACCGGGGGCGGAATCGGCCAGCCCGTAGTCGGCCAAAACGACACCGGTGTTGGACGAGTAGATTTCGCCCCGGGCGACAGTCGCCTCGTCGAAGTACAGCGTCACCGACGCCGAGTTGGTCGGGTCCCCGGGCGCCGCCACCGTCAACCGGTACTCTCCGGCCGCCGTCGCGCTGACCTCCAACTCGTCGCAATAGCCGTTCTGCCCGGTGACGCATTCGGCGGCGGCCGAGCCGGTGCTCGCGAAAAAGGCGCCGTCCGGCGTCGCGCCGCCGCCGGACGGAACCAGGCTCAGCGCCGCCCGAACCCCAGCCACCCAGGCCAAGCTGGTCCCGCCGCCGCCCTGGGCCAGCGCCTGGACCCGATACGCGCCGCCGACCGGCATAGGCAGAGTGGCCGAGGGATACGGGCTGACCGAGGCGAAGCCGAACTTGGCCCGGTCGGCGGCGATCCGGTAGGAGAGCTGGCAGGTCACGTCGCTCCAGCCGCCCGCGGCCGAGTCCGCCGGCGCCAGCGTCAACTCGGCGCCGTCCAACTGGGAGGCCACCGTCGCGCCGCTGAACGAGTCGTAGCAGACGGTCCGGCCGGCGTCCAACTCCCAATCGTTCATTCCCTCGTCCTGGGTGGAGTAGCCAACCTTGGAGGTGGCGACGACGACCGGCGCGCTCGGGTCGTCGACCACCGCCAGCACGTCGGTCAGCCCCCGGCCCAGGTAGACCGCGCCGCCGGTGGTCGACGGCCAATCGGCCCGGGCGTTGTTGACCGCGAACACGGCCTGGTAGGCCCACGTGGACGACTCGGCGAAGCCCTGCATCTCGGTGCGCAACCGCACCACTTGACTCGCCAGGCCGATGCCGTAGTCCTCGATCTCGCCCTGTTGAATCGGCGCGTCCGCCTCGGCGCCGACCCGGCCGCGCGAAGTCGGCGTGACCGCGGGGTCAAGCGAGGCGCGGGCGCGCAGGTAGACGCTCTGCAGGCGGCCGGACGGCTGGTCCAGCGGAACCCGCAGGTCGGCGTAAACGTAGCCCTCGTCATCGGGCGTCCCCTCCAAGACCAGGTTGGCGAAACTGTCCGCCGCCACGCCGCCGACCAATTCCGTCAACCAAGCCTTAACCGTCGCGTTCGCCGCCAGATCCCCGATGGTCTGAGCGCGAAGCTGGTAGGCGCCGCCGGGCGTCAGCACCGCGCCCTGAAGCTGCTGCCAAACCCCCGACCCGTCGGCCGTCGCCGGCCGGTAGGTCAATCCGTTGTCGCCGCTGTCGGCCGACGCCTGATCGTTATAGACAGCCGAACTGCGCATCGAACCCGACACCTCGCCGGAACCCAAACGGACCAGGCCGGGTTGGGCGTAAGGGCCGCCGGCCTCCAGTGAAGTCGGGTAAGGCCTGGGCGCGTCGCCCCAGGTGTACATATAGGTCAGGCGGAAGTCGGCCGCCGGGCTGCTGTAGGCGGTGGTGTAGTTCAGCCGCACGACGGCGTTGGCGCCATTGTCGGGGTCCACCGGGTCGGTCACCACCACCGGGTCGAGGCCGTCCGCCCGGGCGCCGAAGCAGCCGTAAATTGAGGAGGCCAGCGGCTGGTAGTCGCCTGCCGCCGAGGCGCACAGCGGCTCGACTGAGGTGTCGCCTAAGTAGCTCAAAGTGTGGCCATAGGCGTAGGTCAAGGACCTGGGCGCCGTCGTCGAGGTGCCGCCCGGCAGGCGGACGCGCAGGTAGTACGGCTCTTCGCGGGCGGCCAAGGCCACCCAGTAGTAGCCGCTCGAGTCCGTCGCGGTCACACCCATCAGTTCGCGCTGGCCGGCCCGCTCCCGCCAGAACTCGATCTCGATTCCGGCCAGGGCGGTTCCGCCCGTCATCGTCGAGCCGGCGATCCCGGTCGCGTCGTTGCGGACGGCGCCCTGGATGGCGCCGACGGCGCCCGACGCGGCCATCGTGAGCGCCGGGACGCCCTCGGCCAGGCGCTCGTTGGCGCCGGAGATGGTGTCCCAGCGCCAGAGCGTCGAGTCGTCGTGAACTGTGTAGAGGTCCGAGCCGACAAAGGCCAGGCCGGTGACGTTGCCGGCGTCGGCGTCGGCGAACACCTTGACAACCTCATAGGTCCAGCCGGCGGACGAGTACTCGCGCGACGAGACAGTCGACGTCGGGCTGGCGAACCGGAGCAGCGCCCAGACGTCCGCCGTTGCGCCGGCCTTCTCCAGCCGGGCCATCCGGTAAACCCGTTTGTGCTGGTCAAGCAGGCTTGACGTGGCGTCGGCGGCGATGCCCGCGCCAAGCGTCCAGGTTCCGGTCAGATTGCCGGTCTTGCCCGCCCGGGTGGCGGCGGTGGACAAAACCGCGCCCGATGTGGTGAGCGTCGACGAGACCGCCACCGGCGCGACGGTGAACACCGGCTTCTCCGGACGCCCGGAGTCCGAGATCCTGAGCACCTGCATATGGGGGTTGTTGACGCCGGCGTAGGACGCCACGAAGGGCTCGGCGGCGCTGGCCGTCAGGATAATCTGCCCGCCAACTGAATCAACGGCACCGCCGACGGCGTTCTCAAAATACCCCTCCGCGGCCGGCCCGGGCGTCAGGTCGGCTAGCGGGTAGCAGTTGCCTGTCTCGGAGACCACCAGGCCCGCCGCGCCGGTCTGGGAATCCCAGCCCAGTTGGTAAACACGCTGATCGCCTTGTCGGAGCAGGATTTTGCCCATCGCCAACGAATCCCATTGGCCGCCGCAAGCGTAGCCGTCGGCGCGTTCGCCCGCGACGTAGGCGGGCTTTATTTCGGCGGCGAAGTCATCGGCCGTTATTTCGCCCGGCTCATCGACCAAGCGCGGCACGCTGGCGTCCCAGCCCGACAGGCCGGTCGGGTCGCTCCCCAGCAGCCATAGCTGCTCGTCCACGAACGCGCCGTCCCAGCCGGACAGGTAGGCCACCGCGCTCGCCCTCGGCGCCACGGCCACCTGCGCCGCCAACGCCCCGACTGCGGCCAGGGCGACCGCCCCGGCCATGGCCGCCAAGCGGAAGAGTCCCCTTCGGAGAGCCAGGCCGGGCCGGCGCCGCCGGCGCCCGGCGGCGATTGGCCTTACCGCCAGTTTGGCCAGTCTGGCCAACCGCGCCGGCTTGGTCGCGTTCGACGGCTTCGCGTTGTCGGCTGGAGGGATCGGGGCGGCAGGTCGGGCTGAGCTTCGCATGGTGGCCTCGCTTCGGGCTCCACCCTGGAGGTGGCGTGGGCTTTCAGTCGCAGCCAGACTCTACCGGCCCGCGAGCCCGCCGAACGCCCGCTCCAGGTGCTTTCACCCAGCTTCGGCGCGGATTTTTACAGTCTTCCATCGCTGGCGCCGCGCGCCCGGCCGCTGTCCTGGGCTTCGGCGGCGTCGCGCCCCAAGAACTCCGGTCAGCGGCCGGGCCGCGTCGCGGGGCGCGGCGGAAACGAACGGCCGAGCCGGCGCGTCGCGCCGGTGTCGCGAAACACGGCCCGCCGGCCGCTCGAAGCCTGGATCGCGATGTGGCGGCGATCAGGGCTTCGCGCCCAGCAGGCCGTCCACGAACAACTCCTCGTCGAAGGGGGCCAGGTCGTCCGGGCCCTCGCCCAGCCCGACCAGTTTGACCGGCAGCCCGAGTTCGCGCTGGACGGCGATAACGATCCCGCCCTTGGCGGTGCCGTCGAGTTTGGTCAGCACAATGCCTGTGACCTCCACGGCCTCGGTGAACACGCGCGCCTGCGTCAAACCGTTTTGCCCGGTCGTGGCGTCCAACACCAACAGGGTCTCGGTGATCGGCGCCTGTTTGGCGGCGACCCGTCGGATCTTCTCCAGTTCGGCCATCAGATTGGCTTTGTTGTGAAGCCGTCCGGCGGTGTCGATTATGACAGTGTCGATTTGGCGGTCGATTCCGGCCGCCACGGCGTCGAACGCGACCGCGGCCGGGTCCGAGCCCTCCGGCCCGCGCGCCACCGGGACGCCAACCCGCTCGCCCCAGGCCGCCAACTGGTCGGCGGCGGCCGCCCGGAAAGTGTCGGCGGCGCCCAGGAGGACGCTGTTCCCGGCCGCCACTTCGAGCCGCGCCAAGCGCCCGATGGTGGTGGTCTTACCCGAACCGTTCACCCCGACCACCAGAATCACTCCCGGGGCGCCTTGCCCGCCCCGGTCGGCGATGGTCCGGCTGGCCTTGGTCTCTAGGGCCGCCAGCAACTCGCGCCGCAGCGTCGCGGCCGGGTCGGCGCCGGCGCCCTCGACTCGCATGGCGGCGCGCACGCGCTCCAGAATCTGTTCCGAGGCCGCCGCGCCGACGTCGGCCATCAGCAGCGTCTCCTCGAACTCGTCCCAGTCCTCCCGGGTCAGCTGGTCGCGGCTGAGCACCGCCAGCAACGCCCGGCCCAAGGCCGACTTCGAGCCGGCCAGCCGCCCGCGCAGGCGCCGCAACCGCGACGCCGGGGCTTCGGGAACCTCGATTTCGCCGCCCGATGCCGCGACCACGCCTTCGGTCTCGCCGCCCGGCTCCAGCCCGCCCGCTCCATTCGCCTGGCGCGCTTCCGCTCTTTCACCGCCAGCGGTCTGCGCCGCCGCGGTTGGTCCGGCCGCTCCAGCCGCCTGGTCCGCTTCCACTCCTCCGGCGCCGCCGGCGGTTCCTGCCGCTGGCGCCGACCTCGGCGGCTGACCCCGCCCGCTCCGGCGCGCCCGCCCCGCCAATCCGTAAACGATCAGCCCCAACACCGCCGCCGCGACGACCAAACCCAGAACGATCAGCCAAATGCCGCTTCCAGAACCCATCCCACCATCTTCCCCCACCCCGCCGCGACCGACAATTTCTAGGCCGAAACGCATCGACACCGACAATTTCCCTGGTCGAACGCATCGAGACCGACAA
>JAITKC010000330.1 GCA_031278665.1 Bifidobacteriaceae bacterium
GCACGGGCGGAGCGGCGGGCTCACCCGGCGCGACGGGCGCGCCCCGCGCGCCAGGCGCACCCCGCGCGGCAGAAACGCCCCGCACCGCGGGCCCGCCCCGCACGCCAGAAACACCCCGCACCGCGGGCCCGCCCCGCGCGCCAGGCGCACCCCGCGCGGCAGAAACGCCCCGCACCGCAGGTCCGCCCCGCGTGGCCGGCGCACGCCGCACGGCAGATGCGCCCCGCACCACAGGCGCACGCCGCGCGGCAGGCACAGCCGGCGCGGCAGGCACAGCCGCCACGCCCGCCACGCCCGGCCCGCCCGGCCCGATTGCCACCCCTTCCGGCCCGATCATCTTCGCCAGCCGCCCGGCCGCCCGCGCCAGCTTGCCCCTGGCCCGCTCGCCCGGCGTCAGCCCGTGGACCAGTCCCGCCACAAAGCCGCGTTCGTCCCCGATCACCACCGTTCGGCCGCCGATGCCGTGTGCCACCTCGTCGGCCGCCAGGCCGCCCGGCACTTCCCGGACGGCCACGTCGAAGTCCAGTCCCAGGTCGTCGAAGTCGGCCGCCAAGGCCGCCAGCGCGGCCGCTCCGGCCGGGTCGGCCCGCGCCACCAAGACGCGGTGGTCGGCCCAACTGGCCACCCGCCAGGCGCCGCCGGGCGCCGCCGGACCGGCGTCCAATAAGGTGTGGCCGCCCGGCGCCAGCGCCTCCCAGTCCTCCAGCACGGCCCGAATCTGCCAGGCCGCCAGTTCCGGCGGCGGCGCCCGGCCGCTGATCAACTCGATCCCTCGGGCGACGGGCGGCGAAAAGGGGCGGGGTTCGGCAGCCGGTTCGAGGGCGGCGGCCCATTCCGACAAACCCCCTGCCCCAGCCGGCCCCTCGACTCCCAGCAGACAGCCGATCGGCGACCCGGCCCGGTTGAGACCGGCCAAGCGGACCGGCCCGCCGCCGCCCAACCGCGCCGCCAGCGCCACCGCCAGACAACTCGCGCCGGCCCCGCCGTGGGCGGCGATCAGGGCCAGCCGCGTCGTCCCGCCGGCCGGCCGATGAATCGCCTCGACGGCTTGGGTCAGCCGCCGCTCCGACTCGGGCAGGACCAGGCATTCGCTGGCGCCCCAGGCGCTCTCGCCCAGTCCGGCCCAGATCACCTGACAGTCGGGCCAGGCCTGGACAATGCCGAAGGCGGCGGCCTGATCCACGTCCTGACCGCAGACAGCCAGGCGGGGACGGACGGGCAGTCGCGCCACCTGGTCGGCGGCGGTCGCGCATTGGACGGCCGCGCCCGCCTCCCAGATCGCCCGCGAGGCGGCGTCCGCCAGCCCGCGGTCCGCCGTCACAAGCACAACCTGGGGAATCGACACAGTCCCAGGATGAACTACTCGGGCCGCCCGCGCCGCTGGAAAACTTCCGTCCTGTGGATGACACTTCGTCTTCACATCTGCCAGAATCCTCGGGTGACAGTTCAGCCGAACCTTCGGACCGAGCCGGACGCCCAGCCCGAACAGCCGGCGACCAGTTCGGCAATTCCCTCCCCAGGCGCCGCTTCGAGCCCGCCCGATGCCGCCGCCGACCGGCAGACCAGCCCAAACGCGCCCGCCGGCGACCCGGCGCCGCCCGCCGGCCGACCGGCCGCTTTCTTCGATCTGGACAAGACGATCATCGCCCGCAGTTCGACTGTCGCCCTGACCTCGACCCTGATCGCCGAGGGCATGCTCCGCCGCCGGACCGTCCTGCGGTCGGTCTACGCCCAGGCCACCTATCAGATCGGCACGGCCGGGCAAACCCAATCGGAGCGGCTGCGGCACCTGCTGGGCGGGATCATCGCCGGCTGGGACGCCGCCCGCCTGGCCCGCCTGGCCGCCGACCAACTGGCGACCAAAATCGCTCCGCAGGTGTTCTCAGAGGCGGCCGAATTGATTCAGTCGCACCGCGACGCCGGCCGCGACGTGGTGATCGTCTCGGCCTCCAGCCGCGAACTGGTGGAGCCGATCGGCGCCATGCTCGGGGCCGACCACTGCCTGGCCACCCGGATGGAGGTCAAAGACGGCCGCTACACCGGCGGCGCCGAGTTCTTCAACTACGGCCCGGCCAAAGTCGAGGCCATGACGGCCCTGGCCGGTCGCCAGGGATACGACCTGTCCCGCTCGTTCGCCTACTCGGATTCGATCACCGACCTGCCGATGCTGGAGGCGGTCGGCCATCCGGCGGTGGTCAACCCCTCGCGAACGCTGCGCCGGGTGGCCGAGCACCGCGGCTGGCAGGTGGTCCGGTTCGCCGCGCCCAGTTCGGTGCGAGCCGAGAACCAACGCCTGGCCGCGACCGGCCTGGCGACATTCTTGGGGCCGGCGCTCATCGGTCTCGCGGCGCTGCTTGTTTGGCGGCGTTTGCGCCCCCGCCGCTCCTAAAGCGGGGCTCGCCGGGCGATTTGAGAGCGCCCCGCGCCAAGTGGTTGAATGACTGTGTCTGTCGTTTTCTCCGGACTCTTTTCATCCCACGATTCTTAAGCGTTTGCGCTTGCCAGAGGCCATATCCGTGTGCTAGAAATGGAACCACGAAACAACGGGCGAACAGGAACCCACGCACGTATTAACCTACGTTAAGGGCATGTCGACGGGCTCCTCCGTTTCGGCAATTGGATTGCGCGATTGATAACCTGTTCGCCCGTTGTTTTATGCCCGCCGGCAGTCTTTGACGCAGTCCTTGCGGCAGTCCCCGGCCGTCCGCCCGCCGAAGGCGCGGCGGCGCCCCAAGTGCCGCGACCGGCGAAGCGATACCCTTCCTAGTGACTATCCCAAAGGGCAAGCACCATCCGCCCGCCCGCCCGGGCGCGGCCGGCTTAAGAACAGGGGTTGACCATGGCCAACAACGGGCTCGGCGCCGTCATCAGCGAGGCCTTCGCGCAAATCGGCGCGCTTAAGCGCCTCACCGTCGAAGCGGCCAAAGCGCAGCTTTCCAAAGACGGCGCGCGCCTGGGCGGCGGCATCGCCTTGATCGTCGGCGCCATCGTCGCGGTGGCGGGCATAGTGCCGCTGTTGGTCTTGGCGTTCGTCTGGGGGCTGGTGGCGCTCGGAGTCTGGATTTGGGCCGCCCACCTGATCGCCGCCGCCGCCGGCTTGGTGCTGGCGGCCGGCCTGGCCGTGGCCGGCCGATCAATGCTGAAGAAAGCCGGCGCCTCGATCTCCCGCGCCGCCGGCATGATCAAAGACTCGGTCGGCGCGCTGACCGGCGCCGCCGACCCGACCGCCGCCACCGCCACCGCCGCCACCGCGACCACCGCCACCGCGACCGCCGCCACCGCGCCGTTCGGCCCCGCCCAAACTGGCCGCGGCCAACCCCCAAAGGCGGCGAACCAGCCGGCGGGGGTCTAGTTGCGCCTGATCAGACGACACACCGAGGCGGCCGATTTCACCGCCGCGTTGATCGACGGGCCGTGGGAGCACCGGTTCGTCGCGGCCAGGGGATTGCGCTTCCACGCCGCCATGAGCGGGCCGCGCGACGGCCGACTGGTGGTGATCTTGCACGGGCTGCCGCTGCACTGGTGGTCGACTCGCCTGGTGGCGACGGCGCTGAGCGCGGCGGGCTACCGGGTCGCCGCCCTCGACCTGCGCGGCTGCGGGGCCTCCGACAAACCGCCGGAGGGCTACACCCTGCCGATGCTGGCCGGGGACGCCGCCGGGGTGATCGCGGCGCTCGGGCGACGTTCGGCGGTGGTGGTGGGACACGGCATCGGCGGCCAAGTCGCCTGGACGATGGCGAGCCGCGCGCCGCAAACGCTCGAGGCCCTGGTGCCGGTGGCCTCTTACCATCCCGGCTCGCTGCGGCCCAAACGGCAACTGCTGGTCTCGCCGCGCGCCGCCGGCCAGATCGCGACCTTGCGCTCGCCGCGCCTGGCCGCGCGTTTGCTGCCGGACGCCGCCTTCATGTCCGCCCTGTTGACAACCTGGGTTTCAGCCCCGTCGGCGATCGACCCGGCGTCCTTCGCCCACTACGCCGAAGCCATGCGGGTGCCTTTCGCGCCGGCCAAAGCCGCCCAGATCATGCGCTGGGCGACCCGCCCGCTGCTGACCGCCGCCCATGCGCGGTTCGTTCGCTCGGCCCGCGTGGCGGCGCCGGTGCCGGTCCTCCAACTGCAGGGCGACTGCGATCCGGTGCTGCGTTGGCGCAAAGTCAAGTCGGCGGACCTGGGCGGCCAGAACTACCGCTTCGAATTACTCGGCGGGCTTGGACACCTGCCGATGGAAGAGGACGGCCGAGCCGTCGCCGGCCTGATAATCGACTGGCTGGCCGAACAACGCCTGACGCCGTGACCGGGGCCGACGCCCGTCCGCCGGTTTCGGCGCCGAAGGCGGGAGCGGGAGGGCCGGGCGGGGGTCTGGCGACCCGGCGCCAGGCGCGCTTGGCGGGCGAAATCCTGGCCGCCGCCTTCCCCGACGCCCACTGCGAACTGGACTTCCGCAACCCCCTGGAACTGCTGGTGGCCACGGTGCTGTCGGCCCAATGCACCGACGAGCGGGTCAACCAGGTCACGCCCGCCCTGTTCGCGGCCTTCCCCGACGCGGCCGCCTACGCCGCCGCCGACATCGTCCAAATCGAGGAATTGATCCGATCTTTGGGGCTCTACCACGCCAAAGCGGCCGCCCTCAAGGGAATCGGCGAGCGCCTGGTCGAACGGTTCGGCGGGGCGGTCCCGGGCCTGCTCGGCGACCTGACCGCGTTGCCGGGCGTTGGCCGCAAGACAGCCAA
>JAITKC010000339.1 GCA_031278665.1 Bifidobacteriaceae bacterium
ACAACTAACCTAGTGCCAGCCCCCGGCCAAACCCGCGGCCACCCGGCCGCGATTCGCATCGCCGCGCCCGCCCCTGCGGCTGGGCCGCCCCTGGCCGCCCAATCCCGCCGGCGCTGCAGTCCGTCCGGGCGCAACCGCCCACAACCAGGCCGATCCGCACGCGGCAGACGCCAGCCTGCGAGTAATTTCAACATCTCGATCCACTGTTGGATCGGGAAGTGCGGATTAGTCGCTTTTCGGACCCCGGAGGGGCCGCTGCGGCCCTGGAATGCGAGCAATTTGAACATCTCGATCCACTGTTGGATCGAGAAGTGCGGATTAGTCGCTTTTCGGGCCCCGGAGGGGCCGCTGAGGCCCTGAAATGCGAGTAATTTCAACATCTCGATCCACTGTTGGATCGGGAAGTGCGGATTAGTCGCTTTTCGGGTCCCGGAGGGGCCGCTGAGACCCTGAAATGCGAGTAATTTCAATATCTCGATCCACTGCTGGATCAAGATGTTCGCATTACTCGCTCGGCGGGGCCGCGGCGGCGGGATGAAGGTCCGGACACGGGGATCCGGCGAGTCCCGGGGTCCGGCGGGGCCGAAGCGGGGCGGGGCGAGCCCTGGGATCCGCCGGCCGAAGCAAGCGCGCCGCCCCAAAGGCCTTCAGGGCGCGAAGTAGCGGGTCAGGAAGTCGTCGCGGAGGCGGCCGAAGGCCGCTTGGCCACCGGATTCGATGGCTTGGCGCATCGCGGCGACCAGTCGCACGATGAAGCGTTCGTTATGGATAGTGGCCAAGGTGTAGCCGAGCAACTCGCGCGCCCGCAACAGGTGGTGGAGGTAGGCCCGCGAATAACCCAAGCAGGTGTAACAGTCGCAGTCGGGGTCGAGCGGGCCGAAGTCGCGGGCGAACCGCGCCCGGGTGACGTTGTAGCGCCCGTCGGGCGAGTAAACGGCCCCGTGGCGGGCCGAACGCGACGGCGCCACGCAGTCGAAGGTGTCGCCCCCGGCCTCGACCGCTGCGAACAAGTCGTCGATCTCGCTGATCCCGAGCAGGTGGCGCGGTTTCGACTCAGGCAACTCGGAGCAGACCCAGCCGACGATGGCCGCTAGGTTTTCTTTTTCCAGCGCGCCGCCGATGCCGTAGCCGTCGAACCCGGCGCCGTCCCAGGTCAGGTGGGCCAAGCCAGCGGCGGCCAGTCGGCGCAGGTCCTCGAATTGGGCGCCCTGCACCACCCCGAAGAGGGCTTGGGGGGGCCGGCCGACCCGCGCCTCGGTCAGTCGGGCGTGTTCGACTAGACAGCGCTCGGCCCAGGCCTGGGTGCGCGCGACCGACCGCTCTTGATAGGCGCGGGTGTTCATCAGCGTGGTGCATTCGTCGAAGGCGAAGATGATGTCGGCCCCGAGTCGGTGCTGGACCCGCATCGAGATCTCCGGCGTGAAGCGGTGGCTGGAACCGTCGAGGTGGGAACGGAAAGTCACCCCGTCGTCGTCCACCTTGGCCAGCCGCTCCGAGCGCTTGGCGATGACCTGGTCGTCGGCCAGGCCGGCGGTGTCCATGGCCAGAACCTTCTTGAACCCGGCGCCCAACGACAAGACCTGGAAACCGCCCGAGTCGGTGAAGGTCGGACCGGGCCAGTTCATGAAAGCGCCCAGTCCGCCGGCGGCTTCGACCACCTCGGCGCCGGGGCGCAGATAGAGGTGGTAGGCGTTGGCCAACAGGGCCTGGGCGCCGAGGCCGGCCATCTGCTCCGGCGTGACGCCTTTGACCGCCGCGGCGGTGCCGACCGGGACAAACGCCGGGGTTTCGATCAAGCCGTGCGGTGTCGAGATGACGCCGGCGCGCCCGCCGCCGCCGGTCCGGCCGCCCATGCGGGCGGTGATCTCAAAGCCGAAGTCCGCCTTCGCCGCCATAGGGTTCACAAGGAGGAATGGTGCCACAACCGCGCGTCCTTCGCCCCAGGCCCGCGCCCAGGCCCGCGCCCAGGCCTGGACCCAGGCTCGCCCGGCGCCCGGACCCGCGCCCGGACCAGGACCCAGCCGCCGGGCCATTAACGCATCATTTGCGTAGCGAAAACAGCGGGTTGACCAGCCGTTTTGTCGCGGACCGAAGCGACAGGCCAGGTGAGCCGATGCGGTAAATTGGAGCCGCAGGCGCGTGCCTGTTTCTCGTGTTCGTACCCAACCCGGCGCCTGGAGGTCCTGAGTGAGTTCAGAGATTCAAGAGCGATCTGACCTGGATCAGATCCCGGTGGCGAAACGACCCGCCACCTCGCCGCCGCCCCGTCCGCAAACGTGGGTGTTGAAAGTCATCATGGCCGTCACAGGGTCGGTGTTCGTCCTGTTCCTCCTGTTCCACCTGGCTGGCAACCTCAAGGTTTACTTGCCGGACGACCCCCAGGGCCACTTCAACGAGTACGCCCATTGGCTGCGCGGCCTGCTCAACCCGCTGCTGCCGGGATCGACGTTCCTGTGGCTCTTCCGCGCCGCCTTGGCGCTTTGCCTCTGCCTGCACGTCTACTCCGGTTTGACGCTCTGGATCAGGGCGCACCGGCTGCGCGGCCGCCACTCCCGCCAGGTCCACGCCACCAAACACCACCTGATTGGGCGGACCATGCTCTGGTCCGGGCTGATCATTCTGGCGTTCATCGTTTTCCACCTGCTCGATTTGACGGTCGGGCGGGTCGTGGCGTCAAAGGACTTCTCGGCCAAGGCGACCTACACCCTTGAAGACGGGGAGGTCGTGACAGACGCCTACTCGAACCTCGTCCACTCCTTCGAGCGCCCCAGCGTGGCCGTGTTCTACATGGTCGTGATGCTTGTCATCGCCTTCCACCTGAGCCACGGCATCTGGTCGATTGTCAACGACTTCGGCGTCACGGCCCACCGCACCCGCTCGATCTGCCTGATCCTGGCGGACCTGATCGCGCTGGTGATCGTGATCGGCAACGCCTCGATTCCGCTGGCCGTGCTGACCAGGGTGATCACGCTATGACCGCCAAACCGCCGAAAACCGCAGGCCAGCAGAAAGGCGCCCAAGTGGCAATCGACATAGAGCAATTGCGGGTGGTGGGAAAGCCGCTGGACGGCCAACTGCCCGACGTCCATCCGCGCGACGCCTGGACCGACCGCAAACTGCATTACAACCTGGTCAACCCGAATAACCGGCGCAAGTTCAAGGTGATCGTGGTCGGCACCGGCTTGGCCGGGGCCGGCGCCGCCGCGGCGCTCGGCGAACTCGGCTACGACGTCGAGGTCTTCTCCTTCCACGACGTGCCGCGTCGCGCCCACTCGATCGCCGCCCAGGGCGGCATCAACTCGCCGCGCGCCCGCAAAGACGACAACGACTCGATCGACCGGTTTGTCAAGGACACCGTCAAAGGCGGCGACTACCGGGGACGCGAGCAGGACGCCTACCGCCTGGGCGAAGAGGGCGTCCGGGTGATCGACCACATGCAGGCGATCGGCGCGGCCTTCGCCCGCGAGTACGGCGGTCAATTGGCCACCCGCTCCTTCGGCGGCGTCCAGGTCTCGCGCACCTATTACACCCGCGGCCAGACCGGCCAGCAACTCGAACTGGCGGCCGCCCACGCGCTGTCGCGGCAGGTCGCGGCCGGGACCTGCAAACTGCACTCGCGCCAGGAGATGTTGGACGTGATCGTCAAAGACGGGCGCGCCCAGGGGATTGTCGCGCGCGATCTGGTGACCGGCAAAGTCCGGGCGCTGACCGCGCACGCCGTGATCTTGTGCACTGGCGGCTACGGCAACATCTACTACAAGGCCACTTTGGCCAAGAACTCCAACGCCACCGCCATCTGGCGGGCCTACAAGCGCGGCGCCTTCTTCGCCAACCCGTGTTTCGTCCAGATCCACCCGACGGCGTTGCCGTTGATGTCGCAATGGCAGTCGAAGAAGACCTTGATGTCGGAATCGCTGCGCAACGACGGCCGCATCTGGGCCCCGCGCAAGAAGGGTGACGACCGCGACCCCAACACCATCCCCGAAGCCGAGCGCTTCTATTTCTTGGAGGAGCGCTATCCGGCCTTCGGCAACTTGGTGCCCCGGGACGTGGCATCGCGCAATATCCGCGAGCGCATCGACGCCGGCTACGGCGTCGGGCCCCTGCGCAACGCCGTCTACTTGGATTTCAAGACCGGCATAGAGCGGCTCGGCGTCAAACTCATCCGCGAACGCTATTCCAACCTGTTCGACATGTATGAGGAGCTGACCGGCGAGGACCCGTACACCACGCCGATGCGGATCGCGCCGTCGGTCCACTTCACAATGGGCGGCCTGTGGGCCGACTACGACCAGATGACCTCGATTCCGGGGCTGTTCGTGGGCGGCGAGGCCGGTTGGGCGTACCACGGCGCCAACCGTTTGGGCGCCAACTCGCTGCTGTCCGGTTGTGTCGACGGCTGGTTCACGCTGCCCTATTCGGTGCCGAACTATTTGGCCGGCCTGCTTGGCCAGGCCCCGCTCGACCCTGACGACCAGGCTGTTCGGGACACGGTCGAGGACGTCCAAGTCCGGATCGAGCGGCTGCTCGGCATCGGCGGAACCCACGGACCGGATCATTTCCACGCCAAACTGGGCGCCATCATGGACCGCTACGCGTCGGTCTCGCGCGACCCGGCGGGCCTGGCCACGGCGATCGGCGAGATCCGCGAGCTGAGGGAGGAGTTCTGGCGGGACGTCAAAGTGGTGGGACAGGCCGACCGGCTGAACCAGGAGTTGGAGACCGCCGGCCGGGTGGCCGACTACCTCGAGTTGGCGGAGTTGCTCTGCATCGACGCCCTCGACCGCGACGAGTCGGCCGGCGCCCATTTTAGGACCGACCACGAGATCGACGGCGAGGCCGCGCGCGATGACGAGGATTGGTGTTTCTGCTCCGCCTGGCAGTTCGCCGGCGACGGCCCAGCCGTCAAGCCGATTCGCAACTTCGAACCTCTGACCTTCCGGGCCGTGCCCCTCCAGCAAAGGAACTACAAGTGAGACTGATCCTTGAAGTCTGGCGCCAGGCCGGTCCTGACGCCGAAGGAAGCTTCGAAACCCATGAGATCGCCGACGCCACGCCGGAGATGTCGCTCCTGGAGCTGCTCGACCGCTTGAACCACCAGTTGGTCGACAACGACCAGGACCCGGTGGCCTTCGAATCCGACTGCCGGGAAGGCATTTGCGGCACCTGCGGCTTGGACGTCAACGGCGTCCCGCACGGGCCGGAGGACAACGTGCCGGCCTGCGGCCAGCACGCCCGTTCTTTCTCGGACGGCCAGACGGTCCGATTCGCGCCCTTTAGGGCGAAGTCGTTCCCGGTGATCCGCGACCTGATCGTCGACCGCACCGGTTTGGACCGGATCATCCAGGCGGGCGGCACTATCACGGTGGACGCCGGCACGGCCCCGGACGCGGACACTTTGTTGGTTACGCACGATGACGCCGAACGGGCTTTGGATTTCGCCGCCTGCATCGGTTGCGGCGCCTGCGTTTCGGCTTGTCCGAACGGCGCCGCCTACCTGTTCACCGGGGCCAAACTGGCTCACCTGGCGTTGATTCCGCACGGCAAAGAGGAGCGCGCCAAGCGCGCCCGCTCGATGATCGCGCAAATGCAGCACGAGTTCGGCCCCTGTTCGCAGATCGGCGAGTGCGCTCTGGCTTGCCCGGCCAAGATCCCGCTGCTCGCCATCGCCGCGGTCAACCGCGAGCGCCTGCGCGCGGGTTTCAAACGCGGCAAGGCGAACTGAACGCCGCGCCGCCGGCCGGGGCCGGCGCCCGGCGGACCGGCGCCCGGCGCCCGGGGGCCGGGCACGGCGGACCGGCGCTCGGGGCCGGGGGCGGGGCTTTGAGCGAAGTCGTGGGTTGGCGGGTGTTCGCGACGGGTTGCCGGTTGTGTCGGTTCCGTTTGTTGGGGGCGGCGGTTCCGGTGGCGCCGAGTCGGCGTCCCGGATGGGCTGAGACGCGCTGGCGGCGGTGTCAAGCGCGGCCATGATCGCCCGGGCAACCCCGGCCGCTTCGCCCCGCGGCTTCGTCCGAAGCCCTGCCCTGCGAACCTGGTGGCGCGCTTCGCCTGTTTCCGGCGTTGAATCGCGGCCGCCCGCAAGCCCTGGCCTACCGCCGGAGGGCTCCTTGGCGAGCCGGCGGCGTTGAG
>JAITKC010000128.1 GCA_031278665.1 Bifidobacteriaceae bacterium
ACGGCGATCGCCACCGCGCCGGCGTCCGAATGGCGCAGGGAGTTCGACACCGCCTCGCGGGCGATGGCGATGACGGCGCGGCCCAGCGGCGGGGGGACCTCGCCCGCTTGATAGTCGACCGTCACCTCGAGGCGCGTGCCGGCGCCCAGCGCCGCCAGGCGCGCCTCCAGGTCCAGGCCCTCGTCGCGCAGGGCGTGGACGCTGGCGCGAAGACTCTCCATCGCCTCGTCCAGGGTGGCTCCCAAGCCGTCGAGGTCTTCGCCCAGGCCCGGCCGGGCCACCGCCAGCGCCTTGGTCTGCAGTAGCGCGCGGGTCAGCAGGTGTCCGGCGTTGTCGTGGATTTCGCGGGCGATCCGCGAGCGCTCGTCGGCGGTGGCCAGGCGCAATTCGAGGTCCTGGCGTTCGGCCAGGCCGGCGGTTAGCTCGCGAAGGCGGCGCAAGGCCGCCGTCAGCCGGTCCCGCAGGTTCCGGTAACGGCCCAGGGTTGCCTCGGACCGGCCGGTCCGCCAGGCCAGCAGGCCGACGATGCCGCTGAACACCACTGTCTGCGCGGCCACCTGGGCGGGTACCCGGCCGAGGCAGCCGACCAAGGCCGCGACCGCGACCGCCCGCCCCGCCCAGCCGAGCCCGGCCAAGTCGTAGACCAACAGCGTCAGCCAGGCCAGGGCGCCGGGCCAGACCGCTATTGCCGCCGCCCCGGCGGCGGCCAGCCAAGGCGCCCGCTTCAACTCGATGACAGCCGAGATCAAAGTCGCCGCCAAGACCCCCACCACCGTGGCCGCGCCGACCGGGGCCGGCGGCGTCAGCGCCGCCACCGCCGACAAGGCCAACGCCACCGCCTTGTCCGCTATCCGCTCCACGCACCCAAACTTACTGGCAGCCCGGGCGCGCGCCCGCCCGGCGCGGCAGGCGGCGAACCGATGACAAACGTCACGCCAGGATCGCCTGATCGGTGACGCTTGGCACTGTCCGGGCCGGACCGCCGTGGGGAAGACTCGACCCGGGCGGACGCGAGGAAAGGGCGCTGATGGACGTGTTGCAGGTGACTGGGCTGGTCAAACGGTACAAGGAAGTGGTCGCCCTGGACGGTTTCGACCTGACCGTGGCAAATGGGGAAATCTTCGGCCTGCTCGGGCCGAACGGTTCTGGCAAGACCACGGCGATCAACTGCGCGCTTCAGCTGCTGACCTATTCCAAGGGCCAGATCGCCGTCTTCGGCCAGCCGATGAGCCCGACCCGCTACGACCTCAAACGGCGCATCGGCTTGGTCCCGCAGCAGGTGGCGGTTTTCCCGGAGTTGAATGTGGCGGAGAACATCGACTATTTCTGTTCGCTTTATGTGAACGACCGAAGCCGCCGCCGCAAACTGGTGGCCCAGGCGGTCGAGTTCGTCGGCTTGGAGCGTTTCGCCAAGTTCCGTCCCAGGAAACTGTCCGGCGGGTTGGTCCGCCGTTTGAATATCGCCTGCGGCATAGCCCACCGCCCGGATTTGATCTTCTTGGACGAGCCGACGGTGGCGGTCGACCCGCAGTCTCGCAACGCCATCTTGGACGGCATCAAGACCCTCCGCGACGAGGGCGCGACTGTGGTCTACACAAGTCATTACATGGAGGAAGTCGAGCAGATTTGCACCCGGGTGATGATTATGGACCGGGGCCGCGCGGTGGCCGTCGGCGCCACCCAGGAGTTGAAGTCGATGGTCGGTGTCGGCGAGCGCGTCGAGGTGGAGTTGGACCAGGTGTCCGATGCCGTCTTGCCGGCTATCCGCCAGTTGCCCCAGACCCAGCAAGCGGAGTTGAGCGGCGACCGGCTGCGGGTCACTTGCGCCCGCGGCGCGCATAACTTGACCGAGGTGTTGGCGGTCTTGAACCGGCTCGGGGTCGGTTTCGGCCGGGTTTATTCGGAGCCGGCGACTTTGAACGATGTGTTTCTCGAACTCACCGGCACCCAGTTGCGGGATTGAGACGGCTGTGGGACCGAATTGGCGGCGGCGCTGAGATGACCGGCTTCGCCTACGCGCTGAAGACGATGTCGCGGGACAAGTCCGTCACCATGTGGACCGTCCTGTTTCCGTTGGCGCTGGCGAGCCTGTTCTGGTTGGCGTTCTCCGGCCTGGACGAATCTTATCGGCCGGCCCCGGTCAAAGTCGTGGTGGCGGACGACGCCGCCTACCGGGCGGCGCCGGGTCTGGCCGCGACGGTCGCGGCCGCCGCCGCCGGCGAGGCGCCCTGGCTCGACCCGACTTACGCCGAGACGCCGGCCGAGGCGGCGCGTCTGGTGGCGGACGGCGGCTGGCACGGCTACATCGCGGTCGGGGCCGATGGCGCCGTCGGCTATCACCGCGATTGGCGGCAATACGCTGACACCGATCCGGGGCACGCCATAGTCGCCGCGATTCTGGACGGCTACTTGCAAACCACGGCTTTCGTCGCCCAGGCGGTGGCGGACTCGGCCAACCCGGCCAACCAGGCCAACCAGGCCGACCCGGCCAACCCGGCCAACCCGGCCAACCAGGCCCACCAGGCCGACCCGGCC
>JAITKC010000166.1 GCA_031278665.1 Bifidobacteriaceae bacterium
ACCAGCAGGGCCGGGGTGCCCAGCCCGCGGGCCGCCCGCGCCGGCCGCTCGCGCACCAAGTACTGTTCCACCGCCGCGCGGGCGTAGGCGCCGATCGGGACGATCCGCTCCTTCCCGCCTTTCCCGATGACGCGCGCCCACGACCGGTCGCCCGACCCGCCGGCAACGCCCTCAGCGCCGCCGCCCGGACCGCCGCCAGCGCCGCCAGCCGGACCGCCGCCCGGACCGCCGCCCGGACCGCCGCCCGGACCGGCCGGGTCCAGCCCGAGGTCGTCCAGATCCAAGTTCAAGACTTCGGAGACCCGCGCGCCGGAGCCGTAAAGCAATTCGATCAGCGCGCGGGCCGTCAGGTCCTCCCCGGTCGCCGCGATCAGGGCGGCGACCTGGTCGACGCCCAAGGCTTTGGGCAACCGCAGACCGATCCGGGGCGGGGCGACATCGGCGGCCGGATCGACCGCCGTCCAGCCCTCGGCCAGGGCGAAGCGGTGTAATCCGCGCACCGCCGAAAGCGCCCGCGCCGCCGAGGAGGCCGCCAGCCGGTCGGCCATCAGCCGGTCCCGAAAGCCCTCGACCGCGGCCGGTGTGATCTGGGCCAGCTCCGGGTCCCCGAGGTCGCGGCAATAACGTCCCAGATCGCTCGCGTAGGCCTGGACAGTGGCCGGGCCGCGGGCGCGTTCAACCCTGAGGTGGGCCAGGAAACGCTGGCTGGCGGCGGTCAGGCGCACAGGTCAATCCTGCCGCATGGGGCGCATCGGGCGGTGGCCGACCCTGGTCGGAAGGCTGTCGGAGGTGGTTGATAGATTCGCCGCATGTCGCGATCGAAGGCTCTTAGGACCAGTTACCGCTGTTCGGTTTGCGGGGCCGAGCCGCCCAAATGGACCGGCCGCTGCGGCGCCTGCGGGCGATGGGACAGCGTTGAGGAGGTTGTCGGGGCCGCCGCGGTCGGCCCGCCTGGGCTGCCGCCGGTGGTTTTGGCCCCTCTGACCGAGGTCCCGGCCGGGCAGGCGGCCCCCTGGCCCACCGGCGTCGGCGAACTCGACCGGGTGCTCGGCGGCGGGATAGTGCCCGGCTCGGTGGTGTTGCTGGGCGGCGAACCGGGTGTCGGCAAATCCACTTTGCTGTTGGAGGTGGCCGCCCGGGCGGCCGCCGGCGGGCGCAGGGTGGTCTATTTGACCGGCGAGGAGTCGGCCAGCCAGGTGGCGGCGCGGGCGGTTCGGATCGGCGCGGCCGATCCCGGCGTCAAACTGGCAAACGTCACCGAGTTGGGTCAGGCGTTGGCGGTGGCCGCCCGCGAGCGGCCCGAATTATTGGTGGTCGACTCGATCCAGACCCTCAGTTCTACTGAGTTCGACAGCGCGCCAGGCGGCGTCACCCATGTGCGCGCCGTCACGGCCGCCCTGGTCGCCGCCGCCAAACAAGGCGCTATGGCGTGTTTGCTGGCCGGGCATGTGACCAAGGACGGTTTGGTGGCCGGGCCGCGCACACTGGAGCATTTGGTCGACGCGGTGGCGATGTTCGAGGGCGACCGGCATTCGGCGCTGCGTTTGCTGCGTTGCGCTAAGAACCGGTTCGGCTCGGCCGACGAGGTCGGCTGTTTCGAGATGACCGAGGAAGGCGTCCGCGAGGTCGTAGACCCGAGCGGATTGTTCCTCGCCGGCGGCGACCCGGCGGCGCCCGGCGCCTGCGCGGGAGTGATGATGGAGGGACGCCGGCCGATGGCCGTCGGCATCCAGGCTTTGGCGGTCTTGGCGGTCGGGGCGGCGCCCCGCCGGACCGTGTCCGGGCTTCAGTCCGCGCGCGCCGCCATGCTGTTGGCGGTCCTGGAGGCGCGCTGCGGCCTTGACCTGCGCGGACGCGACGTCTACGCCGCGACCGTCGGCGGCGTCCGCTGCCAGGACCCGGCGACCGATCTGGCCGTCGTTTTGGCGGCCGCGTCGGCCTATTCCGGGCTGATTGTGCCGCCCGGGCTGGCGGCCATCGGCGAAGTCGGATTGGGCGGGCAGGTCAGGCCGGTAAAAGCGTTGGGGCGCCGACTCGAGGAGGCCGCCCGGCTCGGGTTCGCCCGGGCGGTCGTCCCGGCCGGAGTCGGCCCCCGGCCGGGCCGCCCGGCCGCCGGCATCGACATCGTCGAGGCGGCCGGGGTCGGCGACGTCCTTCAGATCCTGCAACCGGCCGGGATGGCGGCCATTTGACTTTCCGGCCGTCCGGCGGCGATAACCCCCGGCCAACCCGAACCCCGCGACCGGCGCCGACCACCCCGGCCGGCCCCGGCCTGGCCGCCCGGCCCGCCACGCGAACCCCCGCGCCACGCTCCGCGAACGCGCCCGCGACCGGGCGGACCGCCCGGCCCGCCGCGGCGCCGGGCCCGGACGCGGCAGAGTCATTGCCGCTACGGGATTTGGCGCGGGCGCCAAGCCCCGGGCGGCGGCGGCGCCGGGCCCGGACGCGGCAGAGTCATTGCCGCCGCGGGATTTGGCGCGGGCGCCATGTGCCAGGTGGCGGCGGCCCCGGGAAAACAGTCTGGCTTTCTTCGCACAAGTGTTGACGGCAAGACCCTGGGCGCACTAGAATACACGTATGTCGTTAAGCGTTTTGGCCGGCTCCTTTGATAGGCCGTGTCGCGCCCCCGGGGACTTCGTCCCGGGCGGCGGATCGCGGCCGGGCCAGGAGCGCCAACCGGTGGTCGCCGGCGACACGGCTGGCGCGGCGCCGCCTTTGGGGGACGCGGGCGCGGGCGCGGCGGACCCGGATTTGCTGGCCTGTTTGGAGGCGTTGGGACGCTACGCCGCCAAGAGGGAGCAGACCCGCCGGCCGGCGGGTCTGCTGGCGGATTTGGACG
>JAITKC010000177.1 GCA_031278665.1 Bifidobacteriaceae bacterium
CCAACGGTTTCGGGTCGCCCGTGAACGCCGCCGCGATCGACTGGGCGTAGGCGCCGGCCAGGCCGCGGGCGCTGACGTCGGTCCGGTCGTAGGAGTAGCCGCGCAGGTCGGCGTAGCGAATTCCGGCCACCCGCAGGGCCTCGAACTCGGACCATTTGCCGACCGCGGCGAAGGCTAGCCGGTCGTAGATCTCGGACAGTTTGTTCAACGCCCGCGAGGCGTTGACGGCGGCCAACAACACCCCGTCGGCGGCCGAAAGGACGACCGCCGGACGCCCCCGCCGGACGCCGCGTTTGGCGAAGTCGGCCCGGTCCTTGATGATTTGCTCCGGCGGCACGTACAGCGGCATGGTCATGGCCGGGCCCCTTTCGCCTCGCCGCCGCGCCGGACCAGCGTCCGGGCGAGCTCCGAATCCGCCACCCGGTGATAGCCGCGGGCGTCCACCCGGGCGACCACCGGATAGATGTCGCGGGCCCGGTCGACTCCGGCCGTGGCGGCGTCGTCGTCGGCGGCGTCGTTCAGCGCCGTCAGGGCGGCCCGGATGGCGGCCTGGGCGCCGGCGGCCGGCCGGTGCAGTTTCTTCAACGAGCCTTTGGCGAACACCGCCCCGGAGCCGATGGCGGCGTAGTCGCGTTCCTCGAAGGAGCCGCCGGTGAGGTCGAAGGCGAAGATCCGGGGGCGTTCGCCGTCCCAGCCGCCGAGCAGCGGCACCACCGCCAAGCCCCGCAGCGCCAGTTCGAGTTGCGAGCGGACGATCGCGGCCAGGCGGTTGGCCTTGCCGCTGAGCGACAGCCCGACGCCTTCGATCTTCTCGTAATGCTCAAGCTCGAGTTGGAACAGCCGCACCAGTTGGACCGACAGCCCGGCCACTCCGGCCAGGCCGATGGCCGTCCAGGCGTCGGCCGGATAGACCTTTTCGACGTCGCGGCTGGCGATCTGGTGGCCCACGGTGGCGCGCCGGTCGCCGGCCATCACCAGCCCGTCTTTGTAGGTCAGCGCCACTATTGTGGTGGCCGCAGCCGGCGCCGCCTCGCCGCCCGGGGCGCCTGTGACGCCTGTGACGCCCGAGGCGCCCGCGAACGGCCAGCGCCCGCCCGGCGCCACGCGGCTCAGAAAGTCGACAAAGGAGTTCCCCGGCCCGAAGAAGCTGGCCGGCAGACCGTCCGGCGGCCGGCTCATTGGCCGCCCTTTTGGACGAAGCCGCGGACGAAGTCCTCGGCCGAGTCCTCCAGCACTTGGTCGATTTCGTCCAACAACTCGTCGATCAGTTGGGTGCGGACCCTGGGCGCGGCCGGGGCCGGCGGGGCCGCCTCGTCGTCCCGGTCGCTTGGCGGCCGGTCGGCCCGGCGGACTTGCTCCATAGTCACAAGAGTCTAGAACTTCCGCCGACCGCGAACCCCCGCCCCCCGGCAGCCGACCCGGCCGCAGGTGGGACGCCTGGGAGCGGCGAAGTCGGCGCGTCGCGGCCCCGGGGTGTTTGCCCCCCTGGGCCCACGCGATTAAGGTGGCAGTGGCCGAAGTGTGGCACGGCTCACAGCGCGCCGGCTTTGGCGTCCCAAAACATGTCGACATTGGAAGGTCACCGTGACCACCTCGTTACCCCGCTACCCCGGAATCCCCGAAGTCATCAACGGCAACGGCGCCGTCGCCCACGTCATGAAACACGTCTGCGGCGGCATGATCGGCTACCCGATCACGCCCTCGACTGAAATCTCCGAATTATTCGAGGCCGCCCGCGCCGAAGGCCAACTCAACGTCTGGGGGGCGCATCCCTTCTTCGTCGAGGCCGAAGGCGAGCACTCGGGCCAGTCCGGCGCCCTGGGCGCGGCTCTGACCGGCGGCAACTACGTCTCGAACGCGTCTAGTTCGCAGGGCATCTTGTACGGGATCGAGTCCCATTACGTCACCGCCGGCAAGAAAGTCGGCGGGTTCGTCCTACACGTCGCGGCGCGCGTGGTCTCCAAACACTCGCTCAACGTCATGGCCGGGCACGATGACGTCTACGCCCTGTTGCCGGCCGGCTACACCATCTTGTTCGGCTCCTCGCCCCAGGAGGCGGCCGACCTGGCCGCGATCAGCTATCGGATCGCCGGCTTGACGCTGATCCCGGTGGCCAACGCCATGGACGGGTTCGCCACCTCGCATGTCATGAGCGAGGCCGTCCTGCCGGAGCCGGCCCTGTTGCGCGAATACCTGCCGGACCCGGCCGGGCGGATCGCCTGCCCGACTATCGCCCAGGAGATCCTCTTCGGCGCCAAGGGCCGGATGTTCCAATTGGGCCAGTATCTCGACCGCCACGCCGAAGATTTCGAGGCCGACGACTTGGCGGCCCTAAGGGCCCACCTCGCCTCGATGGCCGATGACGTCGAAGCCGACGAGGCGGCCGAATTGGCCGGGGAGACTATGGTCTGGGTGCCGGCCGAGTTGCGCGGGCAGTGGCGGCGCCAATGGCTCGGGGCCGAGCGGCGGGGCACCCGTCAAACTGTGCCGGCGCTAGTCGACCCGCACAACCCCGGCCTGACCGGGCCGGTCCAAAACCAGCCCGACTTCCAGGCCGGATCGGCCGACCACCGGGCCCACTTCGCCGCCGACGTGCCGGCCCTGGCCCGCGCCGCGCTGGCCGAATACGGCCAGTTGACCGGCCGCGTTTACAGCCCGGTGATGGCCTATGACTGCGACGACGCCGATTTCATAATGGTCGGGCTGGGGTCGATCACCGACGACGTCCGCGCGGTCGTCCCGCACCTGCGTTCCCAGGGGATCAAAGCCGGCGTCGTCTCGGTCAAATTACTCCAGCCCTTCCCGGAGGCCGAGTTCGTCCAGGCCCTCGGCGGCGCCAAAGCCGTCATGGTCCTGGAGCGCTCCGACGACACGGCGCTGACCCGCCTGGTTTGCCAGGCGCTCTTCCGGGCCCAGGCCGGCCAGGTCAAGGACCCTGACGGCGAGTCGGTCGGCCCGGCCCGGCCGCCTCGGGTGACCTCGGCCATCTTCGGACTGGGCGGCCACTACGTCCAGCCCCGCCACCTGGTAGCCGCCTTCAAGGCGATGGCCGCCGGCGACGGGGCCGACGTGGTCTACTTGGGCTCGCAATTCTTTGAGGCCACCCCGCCGGCCGGCCTGGCGGACGTCCAGGACCGGCTGCGCCAGGCCTACCCGCAAACCGCCGCCATGGCGCTGGCGACCGAGGACAACCCGGAACTGCTGCCGCCCGGCTCGCTCAGAATCCGCTTCCATTCGGTGGGCGGCTACGGCACCGTCGCGACCGGCAAACTGTTGACCGACATCTTGGCCGGCCTGCTGTCGATGCATTCCAAGTCGGCCCCGAAATACGGGTCGGAGAAGTCCGGCGCCGCCACCAATTTCTACATCACCCTGTCCCCCGAGCCGGTGCTGCTGACCAACGCCGAACTAGAGGACGTCGACGTCGTGATCTCGCCCGACCACCAGGTGTTCGTCCACACCAACCCGCTCAAGGGCCTGGCCCGGGGCGGCACTTTCATAATGCAGTCGGACAAGGAGCCGCTCGAGGTTTGGCGGTCGCTGCCGGCCCACGCCCGGCGGACCATCCGCCAGCGCGGCGTCAAGTTCTTGGCCGTCGACGCCTTCGCGGTGGCCAAGAAACACGCCCCGAGCCCGGAACTGGAGACCCGGATGATGGGCATCGCCTTCATCGGGGCGATGATCCGGCACGTCGAGGCCGTCTCAGGCGGCGGCGCGGAGGCCGACATCGAGGCCAAAGTCCGCCAGCAGATCGAGTACAAGTTCGGGCGCAAGGGCCCGGCCGTGGTCGAGGGCAATATGGCGGTCATCAAAGACGGCATGACCGCCACCCGGCCGGTCGAATACGACTCGCCGGCCTTCGTCGAGGCCGAGAAACACCCGGCCGCCCGTTCCGCCCGGACGGTGGCGCT
>JAITKC010000208.1 GCA_031278665.1 Bifidobacteriaceae bacterium
TCGCCGCCCTTGTCGCAGATCGGGCAGTCAAGCGGATGGTTGATCAAAACCAACTCCGCCACCTGCTCCTGGGCCCGCCGAGCGGCTTCGGAGGTCAGCTGGGTGTTGACGACCATACCCGGCGTCACAGTTATGGCGCAGGCCGGCTGCGGCCTTGGGAAAGCCCGCAATTTGCCCTCCGGCCCGGCCGGCGAGGCGACGTCGACCAAGCACTGGCGGCAGGCCGCGACCGGCCGCAGCAGCGGGTGGTCGCAGAACCGCGGAATCATCACGCCGGCCTCTTCGGCCGCCCGGATAATCAAAGTGTTCTTCGGCACCGCCAGTTCGACGCCGTCGATCACGCAGTTGACCAGTTCTTCGGCGCTCACGCCGCCACCTCCTCGAACAAGTGGGAAGCGGCGTGGTCGAACGGGCACCGGCCTTGGTCGATGTGTTCGACGTACTCCGCGCGGAAGAACTTCAAAGACGAGGTCAGCGAAGCCGGGGCGCCGTCGCCGAGCGGACAAAATGCCCGCCCGACAATCGAGTTCGGGATGTCCTGAAGGATTTCCAGATCTTCCGGTCTGCCTTGGCCGGCCTCGATCCGCCGCGCCACCGAGCGCAGCCAGAAAGTGCCCTCGCGGCAGGGCGTGCACTTGCCGCAGGACTCATGGGCGTAGAACTCCATCCAGCGGCTGACCGCCCGAACCACGCAGACCGTCTCGTCGAAACACTGCAGCGCCCGGGTGCCGAGCATCGATCCGGCCGCCGCCACCGAGTCGTAGTCGAGCGGCACGTCGAGTTGGTCGGGGGTGAACATCGGCGTCGACGAGCCGCCCGGCATCCAGAACTTCAGTCGGTGTCCCGCGCGCACGCCGCCGGCCAAATCCAACAGTTCGCGCATCGTCACGCCCAGCGGCGCCTCGTATTGGCCCGGCCGCTGGACGTGCCCGGACAGCGAGTAGATCGCCACGCCGGTCGACTTCTCGGTGCCCATCGACTTCCACCAGTCGGCCCCGCGCGCCACGATCCACGGCACCGAGGCGATCGACTCGACGTTGTTGACCACTGTGGGGCGCGCGTACAGGCCGGCCACGGCCGGGAACGGGGGTTTGAGGCGAGGCTGGCCGCGCCTGCCCTCGAGCGAGTCGAGCAGCGCCGTCTCCTCGCCGCAAATATAGGCGCCGGCGCCGGCGTGGACAGTCAGTTCGAGCGCGAAATCCGAGCCCATCACCGACTGGCCGAGCAGGCCGGCCTACTTGGCCTCGCGGACCGCGGCCAGCAGCCGCCGGTAAACGTGCGCCACCTCGCCGCGAAGGTAGATGAAAGCGTGATGGCAGCCGATCGCATAAGACGTGATAATCGAGCCCTCGATCAGCGAATGCGGATCGGCCATCATCAGCGGTATGTCCTTGCAGGTGCCGGGCTCGGATTCGTCGGCGTTGACGACCAGGTAGCGCGGGCCGCCGTCGGACGGCGGCAAGAAGGACCATTTGACGCCGGTCGGGAAGCCGGCCCCGCCGCGGCCGCGCAGACCGGAGTCTTTGACGCTCCCGAGGACTTCGGCCGGGTCCATTTTGAGGGCCTTGGCCAGGGCTTGGTAGCCGCCCGCCCGCCGGTAGGCGTCCAGCGTCCAGGCGCGCTCGTCGCCCCAGCGCGAGGTCAGCAGAGGGGTCAAAGCGGTCACTTGGCCTCGCCTCCTCGATTGCCGGCGTCGCCAGCCTTGTCCGATGCCGTCTGGTCGCCTTGGGCGGCCGCCGCCGGGCCGCCCGCCGGCGCCCGATCGGCCGGCCCAGCTTCGGCGGCCAGCCTCAGGCCGGCCAGGGACGGGCCGCCGGCGGCCGGGCCCTCGTCGGCGTGGCCGTCCTCGAAGCCGGCCAGCAGGCGCGAGACCTCTTTGAAAGTGTGCACTTGGTCGGGCCCCCTGGTTGGGCGGACTGGGCGGCCGGCCCGCAACTCCTCGACCAGTTGGACGGCGCCGGCCGGGGTCTGGTTGTCGAAGAAGTCCCAGTTGACCATCATCACCGGCGCGTAGTCGCAGGCCGCGTTGCACTCGATCCGCTCCAATGTGAACAGCCCGTCGTCGGTGGTCTGGTCGTCGCCGATTCCGAGGTACTCGCTCAACCGGTCGAAGATGGCGTCGCCGCCCATGATCGCGCAAAGCGAGGTGATGCAGACGCCAAGCGTGTAGCGCCCATTCGGCCGGCGCTTGAACTGCGAGTAGAAAGTCGCGACGGCGCTGACCTCGGCGGCGCTCAGGTCCAAGGTTTCGGCGCAGAAGGCGATCGCGTCGGGCGAGACGTAGCCGTCAATCGACTGGGTCAGGTGCAGTAGCGGCAACAAGGCGCTGCGCGGCGACGGATAACGCGCCACCACCTCGGCGGCGTCGGCCTTGAGCGCGTCCAGGATTGGGGGCGCGTAGGTCATCGGTCCACTCCTCCCATCACCGGGTCGATCGAGGCCAAGCAGACCACCACGTCGGAGATGGTGCCGCCGTTGCACAGCGCCGCCATCGACTGGAGGTTGTTATATGAGGGTTCGCGCACATGGACCCGGTAGGGCCGGGTGCCGCCGTCGGAGACCAGGTGGACGCCGAAAATCCCCTTGGCGTGTTCGATCGCCTGGAAGGCTTGTCCGGCCGGGACCCGGAAGCCCTCGCCGACTAGTTTGAAATGACGGATCAAGGACTCCATCGAAGTCGACATGATCTCGCGGACATGCCCGGGCGCCTGGCCTTGCCCGTCCGGCCCGACCTCCAGTTTGGCCGGCCAGGCGATCGCCGGATCGTCGATCATGACCGGTCCGGCGTCCATCCGCTCGAGTTTGTCGACGCATTGGGCGATGATCTTCATCGACTCGCGCATTTCGTTCGAACGGACCAGGTAGCGGCCGTAGACATCGGCCGTGTCGGCGGTGCAGACTTCGAAGTCGTAATTCTCATAACCGCTGTACGGCTGGTCTTTGCGCAGGTCAAGAGGCAAACCGGCGGCGCGGACCATGGGTCCGGTGATGCCCAGGGCCATACAGGCGGCCAGGTTCAGGACGCCGATCCCAACGGTGCGGGCCTTCCACAGCGGATTGGCCATGACCATATTGTCGAAGTCGTCCATTCCCCGGACCATCGACGGGTAGACGCCCTTGAGCCAGTCGAGCGCGCCGGGCGGCAGATCTTGGGCCAGGCCGCCGGGCCGGAAATAGGCGTTGTTCATGCGTTGGCCGGTGACCATCTCAAAGAAGCGCAGGATCTGCTCGCGCTCGCGGAAGCCGATCGTCATCAAAGTGGTGCCGCCCAACTCGTTGCCGGCCGAGCCGAGACAGACCAGGTGCGAGGAAACCCGCGCCAATTCCATCATCAGCACCCTGATGACCTGCGCCCGTTCCGGGATGCGGTCGGTCAGGCCAGCCAGTTTCTCGACCGCCAGGCAGTAGCCCGCCTCGTTCATAATCGAGGCCACATAATCCATCCGGGTGGCCAAGACCGACCCCTGCGCCCAGGTCCGATATTCCATGGTCTTTTCGATTCCGGTGTGCAAGTAACCGAGCGCCACCCGGGTCTCGCGAACCGTTTCGCCGTCGAGTTCCAAGATCAAGCGCAGCACGCCGTGGGTGGACGGATGCTGCGGCCCCATGTTGACGACCACCCGCTCCTCTTTGCGGCGGGCCAACTCCTGGGCGATGTCCTCCCAGTCGCCGCCGAGCGCGACGAACTCCTCGGCCGCCCCATCCACCCTGGTCATGAGTAGCTCCTCCTTTGATCCGCCGGCGGCGTCGAGGCGCCCTTGAACTGGACGTCGACCCCGCCCAGCGGATAATCCTTGCGCTGCGGGTGGCCAACCCAGTCGGTCGGCATCAGGATTCGGGTGAGGTCGGGGTGGTTGTCGAAGACGATGCCGAACATGTCGTAGGTCTCGCGCTCGTGCCAGTCCTGGGTGGGATAGATCTCGACCAGCGACGGGATGTGCGGGTCGGCCTCCGGGGCGGCCACCTCCAGGCGGATTATCCGCCGCCCGTGGGTGACCGACATCAGGTGGTAGACGGCGTGCAGTTCGCGGCCGGCGTCCGCCGGATAGTGGACGCCGCTGACGCCCAACGACAACTCGAAGCGAAGGTCCTGGTCGTCGCGCAAGAAGCGGGCGACGGCCGGCAGATCGCCCCGGCGGACGAACAAAGTCAGTTCGCCGCGGTCGACCACGACCTTCTCGACCGCCTCGGCCAGCCCGGCGCCGAGCAGGTCTTCGGCCAAAAAGTCGACCACGGCATCGTGCCAGCCGCCATAAGGGCGCGGCGACCCGCCGGGGATTTGCGTCAAACCGGTCAAACCGCCAAAACCGGACGTGTCGCCGGAGCCGGTGACGCCGAAAGCGCCGCGGCGGACCTCGACCACCTCGGGGCCGCCGGCCGCCGCCGGGACGGCGGCGAGCGCTTGGCCGGAGACGTCTTCGACGCTCATACCAGCAGACCTTTCAACTCTCCGACCGGGGTCGCGCCCATGGCCGCCGCCTCGGCCGCGCGGGCGGCTTTGATCCGGTCCACGCCCAGGCCCTCGGCCTCGATCTGGCGATATAGCTCGATTATGGCGTGGATCAACATCTCGGGGCGGGGCGGGCAGCCGGGTATGTAGACGTCGACCGGCACGACGTGGTCGACGCCCTGGATGATCGCGTAGTTGTTGAAGATGCCGCCCGACGACGCGCACGAACCCATCGAGATGACCCATTTCGGGTCCGCCATCTGGTCGTAGACGCGCCTGACGATCGGCGCCATCTTGTGCGACATGCGCCCGTTGACCAGCATCAGGTCGGCCTGGCGGGGGGAGGCCCGGAAGACCTCCATGCCGTAGCGGGCGATGTCGAAACGGGAGGTGCCGACCGCCATCATCTCAATCGAGCAGCAGGCCAAGCCCATTGTCACGGGCCAAAGCGAGCCGGCTCTGAGGTGGTTGACGACTTTGGCCAACTGGGTCAAGGCGAAACCCTCGGGCAAGCGGCCCTCGATCCCGTCAGCCATCGGACGACTCGCCCCCGTCCCAGTCGAGGCCGCCGCGCCGCCATTCGTACACCAGCGGCACCGTTATCAGTGCCAGGAAGGCCATCATGGCGATGGCCGCGCCCAGCCCGAGGGCGTCGAAGTTGGCCGCCCAGGGGTAGAGGAAGACGACCTCGATGTCGAAGACTATGAAAGTCATCGCCACCAGATAGAAGCGGACCGGGAAGCGGCCGCCGTCACGCGGATGGGGGCTGGCGTCGACGCCGCACTCGTACTCCTCGAGTTTGACCCGGTTGTGGCGATGCGGGCCGATCACCCAGCTGGCCGCCAGGCCGCCGAACCCCATCACCGCCGCCACCGCCAGCATCGCGAGGATCGGCACAAACGGGTTAGTCACTGCAAACCTCCACCTCGGTCAGTCCGCCCGCGCTCATGCGGCCGGCGCCATTCGGGCAAGCGTGGCGATGGTCCTGTCCATCCAGTCGCCGCCACGCGGTTCATAAAGATCGCTCAACAGTTTCATGACCAATTTCATCAACGTCGGACGGGGCAGCCCATAGCGCGTGCAAACCCGCATCACCTGTGGATGTTCAATCAGTTTCACAAAGACTCTTCCCAAGGAGAAATATCCTCCCAGCGATTCTTTCATCAATTCAGGATATGTCCGAAGCGCGGCCTCCCGACCGTCGCCCTTGGGGCGGGCCAACGCCTGGGCGATGGCGCCGGCGGCGAGCCGGCCGGACTGCATCGCGTAGGCGATCCCCTCGCCGTCGAACGGCGAGACCATGCCGCCGGCGTCGCCGACCAGCACCAGTCCGCGGGCGTAAAGCGGCTGGCGGTTGAAAGCCATCGGCAGGGCGGCCGAACGCGGCCGGTCGATCATGTCCTCCAGGCCAAAGCCCCAGGCCGGGCTGAGTCCGGCCGCCCAGCGGGTGAGCAGTTCGCGGTAGTTGACTTTGGCGGCGCCGGCCGCCTGGGCGCTCGACGCCACCGATCCGACGCCGACGTTGACGACGGCGGCCCGGGCCGGCGATTGGTCGGCTGCCGACTGGTCGGCTGGCGCCGGGCCGGCGGCCGGGGCCGGCGCCTCGGGGAAGACCCAGCCGTAGCCGGGCATCAATTTGCCGGTCTGGGCCGGTCCGTCCCACAGCTCCAAATGCGACTCCATCCACTCGAGCTGGTCCCCTCGCGGCGGCCGGGGCAACCGGAAGCGGGCCCGCACGGCCACGCCAACTGGGCGGTTTGCCTTCTTTTGGCGTCCGATCGCGGTCGCCAGACGGGCCGCCACGCCATCGGCGGCGACCACCACCGGCGCCCGGAAACGGCGCTCGCCTGCGGCCGTGGCGGCGACCACGCCGACCACCCGGCCGTTGGCGCGGTCCAGCAGCGGGGCCGTCACATTGGCGTTCTCGACCACCTCGGCGCCGGCGCGGCGGGCGTGGCGGACCAGCCTGAGGTCGAATTCCTCGCGCGGCATGGTCAGACCGAAGTCCGGGAACGAGGCCAGCGCGGGCCAAGGCAGTTCCAAGCGGTGGCCGCCGCCAAAGACGCGCAGCCCGCGGTTGCGCGTCCAGCCGTCCGCCTGGCCCAAGGGCAGGCCCAAATAGATCAGCTCTTTGACGGCGCGCGGCGTCAGCCCGTCGCCGCAGGCCTTGGCCCGCGGGAAAACCGCCTTGTCCAACACCAGCGTCGTGACGCCGGCGCCCGCCAGGTGGGCTGCGGCAGTCGATCCGGCCGGTCCGGCGCCGACAACGATCACGTCCGCGTCGTCACCTGAGGAGGGGTGCACCGGGCCGCCTTTCAGTTACGCAATTAATTGACCTGGAACACACAGATTCTACATAAGCTGGCTGGCGCTTCGGCGCGACCTCAAACGCCGCGCAATTGCAATTACGAAACAATAGTGTCGCTTTATTATTCGGTTTCGGCGTCATTTTGCGACGGCCGTGTGCAACGCCACGATTCCGCCCATTAGATTGCGGTGGTCGGCGCCTTCCCAGCCCGCCAAGGCGAGCTGGCGCTCAAGTTCGGTTTGATCGGCCCAAGCCCAGATCGAGTCCGCCAGGTAGCGGTAAGCCGGCCAGTTAGTCGCCACCAGTTTGGCCAACGCCGGGATGACATGGGTCAGGTACCAGCGGTAGGTCGCCCGCAGGGGCCGCCAAAGCGGGCGCGAGAACTCGCAGACGACGAGCCGGCCGCCCGGTTTGACGACCCGCCGCAGTTCCGCCAGCGCCTGCGGAACGTCCTGGACGTTGCGCAGGCCGAAAGAAATCGTCACCTTGTCGAAGCTGTTCTCGGCAAACGGCAGGCAGGCGGCGTCGCCGCCGAC
>JAITKC010000229.1 GCA_031278665.1 Bifidobacteriaceae bacterium
CCTTGAACAAACTGCTCTACGCCATGCGCTTCGGCTCAACCGACATTCTGTTCTCCTCCAACGTCCGCCCGGAGTCCCAGATCCTCTACGACCGCGACCCCTACGTGCGGGTTCAGAAGGTCGCCCCCTACCTGACCCTCGACGAGCGCGTCTACCCGGTGGTGGTGGACGGCCGGATCGTGTGGATCGTGGACGGATACACGACATCGGACGCCATCCCCTACTCCCAACACCGGGCGCTCGACACCACCGCGGTCGACTCGATCAGTTCGCTGTCCAACGTCGCCGGAATCAACGCCTTGGCCTCGGAGCAGATCAACTACCTGCGCAACTCCGTCAAGGCCGTTGTGGACGCCTATGACGGCTCGGTCACCCTATACGCCTGGGACGTCGAAGACCCGGTGCTCAAAGCCTGGTCCGAGGTCTACCAGAACAACTTGACGCCGGTTTCGGAGATCAGCGGCGACCTGATGAGCCACTTGCGTTATCCGGAGACCCTGTTCAAGGTCCAGCGGGCGGTGCTGGCCAGGTACCACATCACCGACGCGCCGTCGTTCTTCTCCGCCCAGGACTTCTGGAGGGTGCCGACCGACCCGACCAAAGAGGGCGCGAACGCCCCCCAGCAGCCGCCGTATTACCTGACCATGAAGATGCCGACGCAGGAGGAGGCGGCTTTCTCGCTGTCCACGACCTACATTTTGGACGACGACAACCGCCCGGTGCTGAGAGGTTTCCTGGCGGTCAACTCGGAGACCGGCAACCAACCCGGCCAAGTCGACGCCGACTACGGCAAGATGCGTCTGCTGCGCCTGCCCCAGGAGACCTCGGTGGCCGGGCCCGGCCAAGTCCAGAACACATTTGTCTCCGATTCGGCCGTCAAGTCCGAGATCCGCCTGCTCCAAGACCAGGGCACCGAAGTCATCAAGGGGAACCTGTTGACTTTGCCGGTGGGCGGCGGCCTGCTTTATGTCCAGCCGCTTTACGTCCAGGCCACGACCGGCACGCCGTTCCCGTCGCTGCAGAAGGTGGTGGTCGGGTTCGGCCAAGATGTCGGCGTCGCCGACACGCTGACGGCCGCCCTCGACGCGGTCTTCAAGGGCGACGCCGGCGCCGAGGCCGGCGACAAGGAGGTGGACAAGGAGCCCGCGCCCGACCTTTCGGGCTCCGAAACCGGCGAGGGGTCCGATGCCGCGCCGTCCGGTTCCGCCGCGCCGTCGCCGTCGGCTTCGGCCTCCGAGCCGCCCGCGCAGCCTGGCTCAGGCGGCTTGGATCAGGCCGTCGACGAGCTATTGCAGGCGATCGACGCCGCCGACGCCGCCATGAAGGCCGGCGACTGGGACGCCTACGCGAAGGCCCAAAAGGACCTCCAAGCCGCCCGCGAGGCGGTCGAGGGGGCGCGCGCCCAAGGCGACGCCTAAGGATCGGCCGGCCGCGCGGCATCGTGCGTCGACGCTGGCGACGTCGGCGACGCCTTAGGCGGCCGGCCGCATCGGCAGGTGCGCCATCGGGACGGCGCATTCGATGACGATCAGGCTGGCCGCGTCGGGGGCGATCAAGTCGGCGACCGCGTCCATCGAGCGTCGCAGGGCGAAGGCGAACAAAGTCGGCCATTCCTCCGGCATGGCGCAGGTCAGGCCGAGCAACGGCAGGAATCGCGGCCAGGCCGCCTTCAACACGTCGACGGCGTCCTCGCCGAGGGTTAGGCCCGAGGGCAGCCGCGGGTGGCCGAAGGCGGGCGTGCCGATGGTCTGGACCACATGGGTGACGGTGTCGACCGCGTCCGGCAACGGCTGGTCGGTTTGGGCCCGCGCCTGGGCGGCGACCAGACCCCAGACCGAATAGTCGTCCTCCAGCAGGAGCTGGTTCATCGGATCGGAGAACGGGTAAAGACCGCCGTCCGAGGCGCCCGCGATCAGGAAGACCGATTCGGCCGGGTAGCCGAGGCCGACCACCAGCGACTCCCAGGTCGCGGCCTGGCAGGCGTAGCCGGCCAGCAACGCCGGGACTGCGAGCAGCAGTTCGGCCCGCACGCCGGCGGGATCGGTCTGGAGGACCTCCAGCAGTTTGCCGTAGAACAGCTCCGAGCCGATCTTGGCGCCGGCCAACGGGTCGGTTTCGCGCTGTTCGGCGATTTGGAGCGCCAACTCCCGCTCGGCGGGGGGAAATCGGGGGTCCGATGGCGTTGGCGGCGCGGTCGGCAGCGTTGGCCGGACCCCGAGGCGGGGCTCGGTCGAGGCCTCGGTCATGATGTCCTTTCGTCGGGGCCTGCGGGAAGTCATCAAGAGCGGCTGGAACCAGGCTATCGGGTCAAGCGGCCGGCGCGGCCGGACGACAGTCGCAGTCGGTCAGCTAAAAGACACCATCACGGGGCCGGCGGCGCGGCATAGTGCCTCTGCGCCTCATCTTGGCTGGGATCGGCCTGGGCTTCCTGGCCCAAGCCACCACCCAATACCTGCTCACCCGCATGGATGTGCACGAGGCCGGGACGGTCCTGGCCTGGCTGGTCGGGTCGACCGCGGGCCGCACCTGGACCCGCGTCGCCGTCACGGCCACCGCCTTGGCCGGCCGACCAGCCGACCAGCGGGTCCGAGACCACGCCTGGGACCTCGGCGCAGACCGCCGCGTTCCCCGCCACCCTGGACACGGTCATGGGCGAGGTCGTGATCGAATC
>JAITKC010000309.1 GCA_031278665.1 Bifidobacteriaceae bacterium
GAAGCAGGGGAACTGCCCGAGGCGGCACCACGCCACAACCACACCCCCGCCAGCCCAACAACCCGCATCCCACCCAAACGCAGATGTCGCACCAGGTTTGAACTGTTCCACTTTGGTGCGCCAGAGAGGACTCGAACCTCCGACACCCGCTTTAGGAGAGCGGTGCTCTATCCACTGAGCTACTGGCGCTCGCGGCCCACCAGCTTATCGTCTCGCGGTCGTACCATGGGCTTGAAAGCCCTCATCGCCGCCCGCCGGGCACGCCAGTCCGGCAGCAATCGATCCATCTGTGCCCGAAAGCCGGGGCCGTGGTTCGGCTCGACCAGGTGCACTAACTCGTGGACCAAAACCTGCTCGACCAGTTGCACGGGCAGGGCCGCCAGCGCCAGACTCAAGGTCACGCGCCCGGTCCGGGAATTGCAACTGCCCCAGCGCGAGGTCATCCAGCGCAGAGTCCAGTGTGAGGGCCGCCGGCCGACCAGCGGGATCCACCGCGCCGCCAATTCGGCCGCCGTCCGGCCGAGTTCGGCCCGGTACAGCCGCTCCAGCGCCGCGCCCCGGACGCCGGGCGGAACCGGCTCGCCCCACAGGAGCGGCGGATCGGGCGGCGCCGTCGCCCGCGCCAACCGTTCGTCCAACCAGGCGCGATGCCGCCGGACCATCGCCTGCGCCTCCCGGTGCGAGGCGCGCAGGGGCATGGACAACCAAATGAGCCCGTCCGGCGCGACGTGCAGGCGCAAGTTCACCATCTTCTTGCGACGCAACTCGACCGCCAGCCCGTCGACCCGGATCACTTCCCGGGCGCTTGCGCCAGGCCGGCGCCGACGGGCCGGAACTGTCATCTCAACTCCTATCCAAAGCGAGTGCGAGCGGCTTGGCGGCCGCCCGTCCCGCTGTCCATGCGTTTGTCGTCTTCCAGCCTGGCAATCCGGTGAAGAAACCGGATTCCCAGGCTGAAACTGTGTTGGCCTGCCGCGTTTCCTTAGGTCAGCGCGTTGCGCTGCCCACGTCAACACGGTCGGACGGTGTTATTCAACACCGTCCTAGAAGCCGCCTATGACACCGAGTTGGCCAGGGCGAACGTCCAGCGACCGGGTCCCGCGGGGCTTGGCTGCCCGCCCCGGCTTCGGGAACCCGGCGGGAACTAGGCGCGAACCCGGCGGAAAACCGAAGCCGACCGGCGCCGGGAAACCCGCCGTCGGCATCGGACCCCAATTCTTTACAAAAGTCCAAGGCCGTCTCTTCGGCCTTGACTTGGTCGGCGCAACCGTGCCAACCTCGAACCCGTGAGCCGCACTTCGCCCCTGGCCTCGACCCTTGTCGTCGGGTCGGCCGGAGCGTGTCCGAAGTGTCGAATGTGTCTGTGTCAGGCCTAGCGCCCAAACCAGACTCATATCCCTAGCGCCCCGAGCGATGCGCGCTGTCAAGCGCCCCGGAGCGCGCCGACACCAAGGAACTCGCAATCATGACCGCTCCAGCTTATTCGCCGTCTTTCGCGCCAATCTCGGTCTTGCCGTGGCGCCGCAAGCCCGCCTACCGAGGCCCGTTGGTCGTAATTCCCGGCGGCCGGGCCACCCGCCAGGCCGCTGCCCCCCTCCAGTGCCGCAAGACCGCGCAGGGGGTCGCGTCGGTCGCCGTCACCCGCGAATCCGCCGATGCCGCGCGGGCCTTTCAGCGCCGCCTGTCCCGTTTGCCGCTCCAGCCGGAGATACGGCTCGACACCGAGCGCCGGTCGGTCCGGGTGGACGGCGCCGCCCGTCACCTGACTCCCCGTGAGTTCGGGCTGCTGGCCGCGCTGGCGGCCCGGCCGGGCGAGCCGGTCAGCCGGGACGCGCTGCTCCAACTCGGTTCCGGCGAGCGGCAACTGGGCGAGGGCAGCCGCACCGTCGATGTCCACGTGGCCCACCTGCGCGACAAACTGGGCCTGCCGGGGGCGATCGCCACTATCCGCGGGCGCGGTTACGCGCTCAATCCGGCCTACCGGGTGCAGGTGGTCTGACCGGTCGGCGTCCGGTCGCGTCAAGACCGAGCGCTGGGCCGCCTTGCGACCTGGTTTTGCGGCCAATGCCGCCCCCGGCGGATCGACGGGCGGGGACTAAGATGGCCGGGTGGCCACAGTGCGTCGCCCGGCTGTCGCCGGACTGTTCTACCCGGCCTCCGCGGCCGAGCTATCCGCCCAGGTCGCGAGCCTGTTGGAGGCGGCGCGACGGACTTGCCCGGCGGGCGGCGGACCGCCCGCGGCACCCGTCAAGGCCCTGATAGCGCCGCACGCCGGTTACGTCTACTCCGGCCCGACCGCCGCCGCCGGCTACGCCGCCCTTGACGGCGACTACCGCCAGGTGGTGCTGCTTGGCCCCTGCCACCGGGTCGGCACGCCGTATCTGGCCTTGCCGGGGGCCGACTTTCTGCGGACGCCGCTCGGCGACGCGCCGGTCTGGCAGGCCGGAACAGCCGCGGTCGAAGGCCTGCCGGAGGTGATTGTCAGCCCCGAGGTTCACGCTCGCGAGCACTCCCTGGAGGTCCATCTGCCGTTCATTCAGACGGTGCTCGGCCCCGACATGCCGGTGCTGGCGCTGGCCGTCGGCTGGGCCAAGCCGAAGACAGTGGCGGCGGTGCTCGAAGCCGTCTGGGGCGGTCCGGAAACGCTTGTGGTGGTCAGTTCCGACCTCAGCCACTACCTCCCCTACGAGGTCGCCCGCCAGCGCGACCGCGACACGTTGGCCCAGATCATGGCCCTTTCGCCGGAGTTGGTCGGTGAACAGGCCTGCGGCGCGCACCCGGTCAACGGCCTGACCGAGTTGGCCCGCCGGCGCCGGCTGCGCCCGCGGTTGGTCGACTATCGCAACTCCGGCGACACCGCCGGCGACCGGTCCGCCGTCGTTGGTTACGCGGCGGTCGCTTACCGGGAGGGGCTGTCCGATGCCGTCTGATTTTCCCCCAGCCGCCGGCCCGGTTCTGACCGCCCTGGCCCGGCAGGCCATCGTCTGCGCTCTGGAGGGGCGCCGTCCGCCGGCCCCCGATCCGGCCGGCCTCCGGGTTGGCCGGGGCCCGGCGGACGGCGCCGAACTGGAGAGCGTGGCGGCGTTGGCCCGCCTCTTGGCCGGGCCCGGCGCGGCCTTCGTCACCTTGACCCAGGGGGGTGATCTGCGCGGCTGCATCGGTTCGCTGGAGGCGCACCGGCCGCTCGGCCTCGATGTCCAGAGCAACGCGATCGACGCCGCCTTCGGCGACCCCCGCTTCCCGCCGCTGGCGGCGAGGGAACTGGAACGCACCGCCATCGAGGTGTCGGTGCTCAGCCCGCCCGTCCCCCTGGAGTTCGCCGACCGCGACGATCTGGCGCGTCGCCTGCGCCCTGGAGTAGACGGTCTGATCTTGCAGGCGGCCGGTCGCCGCGGCACTTTCCTGCCCCAGGTTTGGGAGCAATTGCCGACGCCGGAGTTGTTCTTGTCCCATTTGGTCCGCAAAGCCGGTCTGCCAAGCCGCTATTGGAGCGACGAAGTGCGCATTTGGCGCTACACCGTGACGGCGTTTGAGGAGGCGGCGGCCGCCGCGGCGCCGCCCCTGGCGGCTTTGGCGAGTGACACATCAGCCGGGGCGTCCAGCGCGGATGAGAGCGCGGCGTCGTCGCCCCGGGATGCGGGCCGCCCGCCCGGATCATGACCACCGCCCGGCATTGGCGCCTGGCTCCTGACGGGCGCGTCCAATGCGACCTCTGCCCGCGCCGCTGCCGGATGCGACCGGGCCAGCGCGGGTTCTGTTTTGTCCGCCAGAATGTGGACGGGGCGCTCGAACTGACCACCTACGGCCGCAGTTCCGGTTTCGCCAGCGATCCGGTGGAGAAGAAGCCGCTCTATCATTTTCTGCCCGGCTCGGATGTCTTTTCGTTTGGCACGGCCGGCTGCAACCTTGGCTGCCGTTTTTGCCAAAACTGGCAGATTTCCACAGCCCGGGACATGGACAGGCTGATGGCGTGGGCGAGCCCGGCCCAAATCGCGGCCGCGGCCGAGCGCGCCGGCTGCGCGGCGGTCGCCTACACCTACAACGATCCGATCGTTTTCACCGAGTACGCGGTCGATTCGGCGCTGGCGGCCAGGGAGCGCGGGCTCAAGAACATCGCCGTCAGCGCCGGTTACGTCACGGCCGCCGGCGCGGCCGACCTATTCGGCGCCATGGACGCCGCCAACATCGACCTGAAGTCGTTCGACCCGGACTTCTACCGCCGGATAACCGGCGGCCGTCTCGAGGTGGTCCAAGACACGCTGCGCTATCTGATCAAAGAGACCTCGGTGTGG
>JAITKC010000311.1 GCA_031278665.1 Bifidobacteriaceae bacterium
GGCCGGGCGGGGGCCGGGCGGGGGCCGGGCGGGTCTGCGATAGGTTTGAGCAAGACATTGAGTCGATCTAATGGCAAGATGTATCGACTCGATGTATTCTGGTGCGAGTCACCCGAACCGTTGAACTGACGAGGAGAGCCGCGTGCGCAACCGGTCGCAAGTTTTGGAGCTGGCCATTCTGGGCTTGCTCCATTCGACCCCGATGCACGGCTACCAACTGCGCAAGCGCATCAACGAGATGCTCGGCCTGCTGCGCCCGTTCTCCTATGGCAGCCTCTATCCGTGTCTGAAAGGGCTGGCCGCGCAAGGCCTGATCACGTCATCGGCGGAGGAACTCGACAACGCGGGAGCGGTGACGTCCAGACGCGGCCGGATTGTCTACCAACTGACCGCCGCCGGCGGGGCGCAGTTGGAGTCGCTGCTGGGCGAAGCCGGGCCGGCTAGCTGGGAGGACGAGAACTTCGACGTTCGGTTCGCCTTGTTCGCCCAAACCGACGTCGACACCAGGCTGCGCATTTTGGAGGGCCGGCGAGCCCGCATGGCCGAACGGCTCGACGGCGTCAACACCGCCATCAAACGCGGTCGGCCGGCCGACCAGTACACACAAGAACTCCAGCGCCACACCCTCGAGCAAGTCGATCGCGAGGTGCGCTGGTTGGAGGAATTGATCGACTCGGAGCGCAACGCCCGTCGCGCTCAAATTCGCCCGCTTTCGGTGGGCGATGCCGCCGCGTTCGTTGGCAGCGGCGGCGCCACCAGTCAAACAAGAGCTATAAAGGAGCACCAATGAGCCCCATCCGGGTCGCAATCGCCGGCGTCGGGAACTGCGCCGCGTCGCTGGTCCAAGGTGTCGAGTTCTACAAGGACGCCGATCCGGATTCAACCGTGCCTGGTCTCATGCACGTCCAGTTCGGTCCGTACCACATCCGCGACATCGAATTCGTCACCGCGTTCGACGTCGACGACGCCAAAGTCGGCCTAGACCTTTCCCAGGCCATTGGAGCCAGCCAGAACAACACCATCAAGATCGCCGACGTGCCGTTCAAGGGCGTCGAGGTCAAGCGCGGGATGACCTTGGACGGCTTGGGCAAGTATTACCGCCAAACCGTCGCCGAATCGCCCGCCGCGCCGGTCGATGTGGTCCAAGAACTCAAGGACAAACAGGTCGACGTGCTGATCAGCTATCTGCCGGTGGGCAGCGAGCAAGCCGACAAGTTCTACGCCCAGTGCGCCATCGACGCGGGCGTCGCCTTCGTCAACGCCTTGCCGGTGTTCATCGCCTCGGATCCCATCTGGGCCGCCAAGTTCGAGGCCGCCGGACTGCCGGTGGTCGGCGACGACATCAAGTCCCAGGTCGGCGCCACCATCACCCACCGCGTGCTGGCCCGCCTGTTCGAGGACCGCGGCGTGGTCATGGACCGGACCTACCAGCTCAATGTCGGCGGCAACATGGATTTCAAGAACATGCTGGAACGCGAGCGCCTGGAGTCGAAGAAGATCTCCAAGACCCGCGCGGTCACGTCGAATATGGACCACGAACTGCCCGACCGCGATATCCACATCGGCCCGTCGGATTATGTGGCCTGGCTCGACGACCGCAAATGGGCGTTTGTGCGCCTCGAAGGGCGAGCTTTCGGCGAAGTTCCGCTGAGCCTTGAATACAAACTCGAGGTCTGGGATTCCCCGAACTCGGCCGGAATTATCATCGACGCCCTGCGGGCGGCCAAAATAGCCAAAGACCGCGGCGTCGGCGGCGCCGTCACCAGTCCGTCGACTTATTTCTTCAAGTCCCCGCCGGTCCAGCACGAGGACCGCGAGGGTCGCGAAATGGTCGAAGCGTTCATCCGCGGCGACCTTGAGCGTTGACGATCGCCCTGGATCGCCCCCGCCCCGGGCGCGATCGGTCGGCGCCTAGCCAGTCCAGTCCGCCAGCTGGCCGGTCCGCCGCGTCCGAATGCTGACCCGGTTTTGGTGACGCGGGTCACAAATCGGCCGCTGGTTTAGTTTGAGTCCATGAGAGCTGTGACCGAAACTAGGACCGCCAAGCCGTCGTCCGGCGCTATCGGCAAACGAGCGCGACGCGCTTCCGGCGACGCTTGGCGCGCGGCCGGCATCGGGCGGGCGCGACCCGGGTCCCGCCACGCCCTGATCGTCGACTTGCTGAAACGGGCTGGCTGGACGCCCGACCAGGTCCAGCGCGGTTACGAACTGCGGCCGGAGGCGGCGCCGCCATCGGTCTCCCGCCGCCGCCACCACGGCTCGCGCGACGACCGCGTCTCCTACCTGCTCAGTTCGCGGCCCGGGACGCCGACGGCGGTGATCGCGACCGTCGGCTCGCAGCACGATCCGGCGACGGGCCTGCCCCGGGCGATCCGGCAGGGCGCCAAACTCGACGTGCCCCTCGCCTATGCCACCAACGGGCGCGCTTTGATCGAGTACTTCATCGCCTCGGCCCGGGCTCTAACAGTCCAAGACTTGGCCTCGCCGGTTCGGTCGTGGCGCTCTTACCTGCGCATGCACCACCTCCGCCGGGAAGGGTCGCAGTTGCTGTCCCAGCCGCTCGACCAGGACATTTTGTCCGATGGCGACCGGCGATTCGCGCTTCGTTACTACCAGACGGTGGCCCTCGGCCGGGTCTTGGGCGCGATCAGCCGCGACCAGCGCCGGGTTTTGGCGCACTTGCCGGCGGGGGGCGGCGCCACTGTGGTCGCCACCGCCTTGATGGCCAAATTCGCCAGCCGCCAGTTGGCCGCCCACCCGGACCGGCCGTGCCGCCTGCTCTATCTGGACGACCGCGCCGACGGCGGTTCCCAATCGGGGCGTCTCGCGGCGGTGCGCCGTCTGGCTGAGAACACCCAGGCCGAACTGGTCATCGGATCGATCGGCGACGCCCCGCCGCCGGCGGCGCCCGACCTGATAGTGCTAAACCTTGTCCATGGCGGCCAAGCCGCCGACCCGGCCACCTGGCGCGGCGTCTTGGAGCGGTTCCCGCAGGCTTTCCAAGTCGGGTTGGTCGGAGTGTCGGCGGCCAAAGCCGCCCCGGGGTACGAGGATTTCGGCCGGCCGGTCTACCAGTACACAACGGCGCAGGCGCGATCGGACGGCTATCTGCCGTCGGCGCCGGTCGGAGTGGCGGACCCGGCCGAGGCCGGGCCGGAGGAACTCGACTCGCCGCCGGGTGGCCTCCGGGCGGACCGGCCGGACTTAGAGGCGGCGGATCGCCGGAGAGTTTGACCCGCGATCCGCTGGTCGTCGCAGTCGAACTGCGGCGCGTGATCGAGTACTCCGAACTCGCGACCGGCCAGGACGCGCTGGCCGCCGAATTGGTGTCGCTGCTGCGGGTGGCCCGCCGCAGCGACGCGGCCGGCCGAGCCGCCCGGCGGCGGGCGAACCGACTGGCCGAGGCGGAGATCCTGGCCGAACTGGAGGACCGCGCCGGCGGCGAAGCCGCTGTTCTGCGCCACATCGCCCGGCTGAGGCAGTTGCTCGGAACCACCGGCCCAGAAACTCCCTAACCGCGCCCAACTGGGCCAACCGCCCGCCCGCTGCCCGCCCGTCCGCAGCCTGCCCGTTGCTCGCCCGCCCGCCGCTCGCCCGCTGCCCCGCCCGTCCGCCCGCTGCCCCGCCCGTTCGCCCGCCGCCTGCCCGCCCGCTGCCCGCCCGCCCGCCGCTGGGCGCTGGGGCGGCCCCTGGGCGCGAGGCGATTTGCGGGACGGAGCGGTATCGTTGGGCGGGTGACCTCCAGCGCTCCCGCCAGCTTCGGCGCTTCGGCGCCGCCGGCCTTCTGGCGGCGCCCGCAACCTTGGCTGTCCTTGCTGGTCAGGCTGGGTTTGGCGGCGGTGGCGCTGGCCGCGGCCTGGCCCAAGCTAGCGAACTTGCGGGGCAGCGTGCAGTCGGTCGCCCTTTACCAATTGTTTCCTCCGGAGGTCAACCAGATAATCGGCGTGGCCTTGCCGATTGTCGAACTGACCCTGGGGCTGGCGTTCTTGACCGGGCTGCTGACCCGCTACGCGGCGATCGCCTTCGGCGCGATGCTGGTTGTCTTTATCGCCGGGATAATCTCGGCTTGGGCGCGCGGGCTCAGCATCGACTGCGGCTGTTTCGCCATCGGCGCCGAACTCGAACCGGGCGTCAAAGCCCAATACGGCCTAGAGATACTGCGTGACGTGGGCTTCTTGGCGATGACGGCGTTTCTGGCGATCTGGCCGCGCTCAAAAGCCTCGCTCGACACGCTGATCGGGTTGAACCCGCTCAGCCGCGCGGCCCGGCGCCAGGAGTTGGCCGCCTTGGCGGCGCTCGAGCACCGTGGCGAGGACCATGGCGAGCACGACGGCGAAGACCATGGCGAAGACCATGGCGAAGGCCGCGACGGGGAGTCCGCCCTCGGCATCGGCTCTGGTGGCGGGCAAAGCCAGGGCGACGGCGACGGCGAAGCGGCCGATGCCGGATTCGACGACCAAACGCAGACCCTTGACCGGGCGGCGAAGGGGAAGGATTGACATGGCAAGCGGGAAGAAGCCGGGCGGCGCCCAAACGGGGGCGCGCAATCGCGACGCGGCGCGGGCGCGGGCTGAGGCCGAGCGGCTAAAGGCGGTCCAGGCCGCCAAGGAGCGGCGGACCAAGCTGATCGCGGTCGGCGCGGGCCTTGTCGTGGTGGTGGCCATCGTGGTGGCGGTGGTGCTGGTGCTGCGCGAGGCGACGAAATCCAACTTCGACGAGATCGCCCGGCCGCTGGGGGCCAACGAAGCCGGGGCCCTCGTCATCGGGCAAGACCTGGTGGTTGGCGGCGCCCCGGCCGAGGGCGACGGCGTGGTCGTGTTGCGGGTTTACTCCGACTATATGTGCCCCGGCTGCGGGGCGGTCGAGCGCCGGCTGAGCGCCAAGTTCGACGAGCTGGCGGCCAGCGGGAAAATCAAACTCGAGATTCAACCGGTGGCTTTCTTGGACCGGTTCTCGCTCGGCACGCTGTACTCGACTCGGGCCACTCGCGCCGCGATGACCGTCGCCCAACACGCCCCGGACAAGTTCTTGGCTTTCCACGCCAAACTGTTCGCCTCGGATGTCCAGCCGGCCGAGAACAGCGAGGGCCTGACCGACGAGCGTCTGGTCGAATTGGCCCAGGAAGTCGGCGTGGGGGAGGACGTGACCGCCAAGTTCGCCGACAACGAGTTCGCCGAATGGGTCGATTACGCCACCGATCAGGCCCAGGCGCAGCCGGTGGAGACCACGCCGTCGCTTTGGATTGGCGCCTCGGACTCCGATTTGACTTTGATTGAGAACCCCGGCGCCGTCAATTTGGACGATGCCGTTGCCGCCGTTTTGGCCGGCCAGGACCCGAATGGTTGAGACGTCGTCGAGCGGCGCGTGGGTCCGGCCATGGAGATAGCGAGGCGACGATGACGAACAATCGGCGACCGTCCAAGGGCGGCAAGTCGGCCGGCGGTGCGCGCGGCGGCGCGGCCGGTGATGCGGGCGGCGCGTCCGGGCGGCCCGGCGGGGCGAGCGGGGCCGGCG
>JAITKC010000320.1 GCA_031278665.1 Bifidobacteriaceae bacterium
GCCCTGGGTTTCTAGGCGGCGGCCGCCGCCAGGGCTTCGGCCAGGGTGAACGCGCCGGCGTAGAGAGCTTTGCCGACAATGGCGCCTTCGACGCCCAAGGGGACCAGCTCCCGCAGGGCGACGATGTCGGCCAGCGAGGCCACGCCCCCCGAGGCGACGACGGCGGCGTCGGTGCGGGCGCAGACCGCGGCCAGCAATTCGAGGTTGGGGCCGGCCATAGTGCCGTCGCGGCTGACGTCGGTGACCACGTAGCGGCGGCAGCCGTCGGCGTTCAGGCGCTCCAGGACCTCCCAGACGTTGCCGCCGTCCTTAGTCCACCCGCGCGCCGCCAACTGCTCGCCGCGCACGTCCAATCCGACGGCGACGCGTTCGCCGTGTTCGGCCAAGACCCGCCGAGTCCAGTCCGGGTCCTCCAGCGCGGCGGTGCCGATGTTGACCCGTTGGGCGCCGGTCTCAAGGGCGCGTCCGAGCGTGGCGGAGTCGCGGATGCCGCCGGACAACTCCACTTTGATGTCGAGGGCGGCGACCACCGCGTCTAGCAGACCGGCGTTGGAGCCGCGGCCGAAGGCCGCGTCGAGATCGACCAGATGCACCCAGGCGGCCCCGCCGCGCTGCCAGTCCATGGCGGCGGCCAACGGATCGCCGTAGAAGGTCTCGGTGCCGACGGCGCCGCGCACCAAGCGCACGGCTTGGCCGTCCGCGACATCGACGGCGGGCAAGAACTCATGGCGAGCGGTCATGACGTCCTAATCCAGTTCTCGAGCAGGTGGGCGCCGGCGTCGCCGGACTTTTCGGGATGGAATTGGGTGGCGCTAAGGGCGCCGTTCTCAACCGCCGCGACGAACGGGACGCCGTGTTCGGCCCAGGTCACCAGCGGCGGCGCGGCGAAGCTCCCGGCGTTGGCGGACGTCAAGGCGAACTCCTGGGCGGCGTAGGAATGCACAAAATAGAAGCGTTCGCCCTCGACCCCCCGGAACAGGGCCGTGCCGGCCGGCGGCGAAACCGGCGACCAGCCCATGTGCGGCACCACCGGCGCGCGCAGCCGGGTGACCGCGCCCGGCCATTGGCCCAGGCCGGCGGTCACGGCGCCGTGTTCGTCGCCCCACTCGAACATCACCTGCAGGCCGACGCAGATCCCCAGCACGGCGCGCCCGCCGGCCAGCCGACGGTCGATTAGCTGCGGCCCGCGCACCCGCGCCAGCCCCTCCATGACCGCCGCGAACGCTCCGACCCCCGGCACCACCAGGCCGTCGGCCTCGGCCACCGCCACCGGATCGGCTGTCAGCTCGACCGCCGCGCCGACCCGGCGCAGCGCCCGCACGGCGCTGGTCACATTGCCGAAGCCGTAGTCGAGGACCACGACCCTCATTCGGACTTCTCCGGACGATCTTGGCCGCGCCCGCGCGACCGCCGCCCGCGGGCGGCCTTGCGGGCCGCCCCGACCGACCGGCCGATTATGGCGATCGCGTCGGCGGCCGAGAGTTTGGTCACGTCGACCGCGCCGGCCAGGGCCGAAGCGGCCGACTCCGGGTCGATCAACAAGTCCTCCAATAGCTGGGGCGACCGGGCCAGCACCAGCCCGGGCGAAATCCGCTGGCGTTCCAAGCCGTCCAGGTAAAGGTAGGCCTGAATGTCGCCGGCCGCCGGATCGGCCGACTCGCCCCGGCGCAGTAACAAGACCTGTTGTCCGCGCAGCGTGCCCGAGGCCGTCCGGGCGGCCCCGATGGCGGCCTGTTCGGACGGATCGTCCAGCACCGCCATCCCCATGCCGTCGGCGTCGAGGGCGCGGGCCGCGATCCCGGGCCCCTTGAGCAGCGCCGCCAGCAGCCGCTTGTCGCCTATGCCGAAAGCCAACACGGCCGACTGCGCCGCCTCGGGCGCCGCCTCGGGCGCGGCCTCGGATTGGCCGGCCAGCAGTTCGGCCAGGGCCTGATCCCAGCCGTCGTCAGGCGGAGCGGTCATAGCGACCCCTTGGTCGACGGCACGCCGTCGACCCGCCCGTCTGGTTCGACGGCCCGGCGCAGAGCCCTGGCCAGCGCCTTGAATTCAGCCTCGACAATGTGGTGCGGGTCGCGGCCGGCCAGCACCCGCAGGTGCAGCGTCAGGCCGGCGTTGAGCGCCAGCGACTCGAACACGTGCCCCGCCAGCGACCCCGTGAAATGGCCGCCGATCAGGGCGAAGGCCAAACCCTCCGGCTCGCCGCTGTGAACGAAATAGGGCCGGCCCGACAAGTCGACGACGGCCTGGGCGAGAGCTTCGTCGAGCGGCACGGTGGCGTCGGCGAAGCGCCTGAGGCCGCGCTTGTCGCCCAGGGCCTGTTTAATCGCTTGGCCCAACACGATGGCGGTGTCCTCGACTGTGTGGTGGACGTCGACTTCGAGATCGCCGGTGGCGCTGACGACCAGGTCGATCAGCGAGTGCCGGGCCAGCGCCGTCAGCATGTGGTCGTAGAACCCGACCCCGGTCGAGACCTGCGACTGGCCGGAGCCGTCTAAGTTCAAAGTGACCAGAACCGATGATTCAGCGGTCTCCCGCTTAACCGTGGCCGTGCGGCTCATTCCAGCTCCTTTCGGATTCCGGCCAGCGCCCTGAGGAACGCCAGGGTTTCGGATTCCGTGCCCACCGACACCCTAAGCCATCCCTCGGGTCCGACCTCGCGGATTATCACACCCAGGTCCAGTAGTTTCCGCCAGACGTCGTGCCGGTCGGCCAGCCGCCCGAACAGCACGAAATTGGCGTCCGATTCGGCGACCTCGAAACCCATCGCCGCGAGCGCCGCCGCCAGCCGGTCGCGCCGCTCCCGCAATTCGGCCACCCCGCCGAGCATCAGCCCGGCGTGGTCCAGCGCCGCCAAAGCGGTCGCCTGGGTGATCGCCGACAGGTGGTAGGGCAGGCGAACCGTCCTCAGATAGCCGATCAGCTCCGGATCGCCGGCCAGATAGCCGAGCCGCGCCCCGGCCGCCGCGAACGCCTTCGACATGGTCCGGCTGACCGCCAGGTGCGGGTGGGCGGACAACAGCCGCAGAGCGCTCGGCCGGCCGGGGCGGCGGAACTCGGCGTAGGCCTCGTCGACCACCACGACCGCCCGGCCGGCCGTGTGGCGGGCGATCGCGTCGATCGCGTCGATCGGCAAGACAACGCCGGTCGGGTTGTTCGGACTGGCCAGCAGCACCACTTTGGGCGCCACCCGGTCGATGTGCCCGATGCCGCGCGCCACGTCGAAGGAGAAGTCGGCTTCCAGCTTGCCCGGTTTCCAGGCTGTGAAAGTGTCGCGGGCGTATTCCCGGTACATCGAATAGGTCGGCTCGAATGCCGTGACGGCCCGCCCCGGGCCGCCGAAAGCCTGTAAGACGTGCAACATGACTTCGTTTGAGCCGTTCGCCGCCCAGATCATCTCGGGCTTGATCTCGGCCACCCCGGATTCTCTGATCAGGTAATCGGCCAGGGCCGAACGCAGTTCGGCGAAGTCGCGGTCGGGGTAGCGGTTGAGTCCGCCGGCGGCCGCCCGCACCCGCGCCACAATCGACTCGATCACCGCCGGCGGCGGCGGGTAGGGATTCTCGTTGACGTTCAGTCGCACGGGCACCGGCGGGTGGGGGGCGCCGTAGGGCGCGGCGGCGGCGACCTCGGGCCGCACGGGCAGACGCGCCATCAGCCCTCCCCCGTCTGCGCCGGCTCGGCGTCGCTGGGCGGTTGGGACGCCCTCGGCGGCGCGGCGCCGTCGCCCGCGCCAGCCGGCCATCCCGGGCCCGGCGGCGGTCCGTCGGGACCGGGCGACCCGGCGTCATCGGACAACTGGCGGGCGATCGCCGCCTGACCGTGCGCGGGCAGGTCCTCGGCCGCCGCGAAAGCTTCGATCAGTGGCGTCACCTGGGCCAACGCCTCGGCGTCGTATTCGATCTGCTGGACCGACTTGAGGAAGCTGACGACCCCCAAGCCGGAGGCGAAGCGGGCCGTGCCGCCGGTCGGCAGGACGTGGTTGGAGCCGGCCAGGTAGTCCCCCAGCGGCACCGGGCTGGCCGGACCGACAAAGATCGCCCCGGCCGAATGGATCGCTTCGGCCGCCGCCGCCGGCTTGGCCACCTGCAACTCCAAGTGTTCGGCGGCGTAGGCGTTGGCCACGGCGATGGCCTGGGCCAGGTCGTCGACCAGGACCACCCCGCTTTGGCGGCCGGACAGGGCCTGGGTCACCCGTTCGGCGTGCCGGGTCGACCTGGCGCGCCGGGCGACCGCCGCGCCGACCGCCGCCGCCAGCGCCGGCGAGTCGGTGATCAGGACCGAGGCCGCCAGCGGGTCGTGTTCGGCTTGGCTGACCAGATCGGCGGCGACAAACTCGGGGTTCGCCGTGGCGTCCGCGACTATGGCGATCTCGGTCGGGCCGGCCTCGGCGTCAATCCCGACCCGCCCCAGGACCAGACGCTTGGCGGCCGCCACATAGACGTTGCCGGGTCCGGCGATGACGTCGACTTTGGCGGCCAAGCCGGGCAGGCCGAAGGCGAATAAGCCGATGGCCGAGGCCCCGCCGGCGGCGTAGACCTCCTCGACGCCGAGCAGGCCGCAAGCCGCCAGCACCGTCGGATGGGGCCAGCCGCCGAATCGCCGCTGCGGCGGCGAGGCCACCGCCAATTCCCTAACCCCGGCCGCCTGGGCTGGGACGACGTTCATGATCACCGAACTCGGGTAGACCACCAGGCCGCCGGGCGCGTACAAGCCGACCCGGCGGACCGGAATCCAGCGCTGCGAGACGACCGCCCCGGGGGCGACTTCGACGGCGCCGTCGGGCGGGATTTGGGCGGTGTGGACGCGCCGGGTGCGTTCGATCGCCAACTCCATGGCGGTTCGGACCGCCGGGTCGAGCCCGTCCCGGGCTTGTTCGATCACAGCCGCCGGCACCCTGGGGGACGGCGGAACCACGCCGTCAAATTTGGCGGCCTGTTCGGCCAGCGCGTCGCCGCCGCGGGCGGCGATGTCCTCCAGCAGCGGCCGAACCAGCGGCAGAGCGGCCTCGACGTCCAGTTCGGCCCTCGGCAGCGCGGCGGCGATCGCCTGATCGCTCAAGTCCGCCCGTCCGCGCAGGTCGATGGTTCGCATCACGAGGTCCAAGTCTATTGAGGTTTTCTCGCCCCGGCGCTCCGGCGCCCCGGCGCTCCGGCGCTCCGGCCTTGGCCGGGGCCGAGGCCGGCCGGGTCACCAGGCGCGACCGAGCGACGCGCGGGCCAGCAGGGCCAAAGTAAACGCCAAGGCGGCGGCGAAAGGCCACAGGGCCAACAGGCCGTAAGAGGTCAAGGCGACCGGCGCGGCGGCGGCCTGGTCCCCCACCGCCGGCGCCGCGAAGGCGCCGCTCAGAGCCCCGGCGGTGAGCCAGCAGGCCAGGGCGCCGAGCGCGGCGCCGGCCAGCCAGCAGCCGACCCGGCGAATCGGCTGGGCGGCGGTGGACCGCCAGACCAGCCAGGCGCCCGCCGCCAGGCCCGGAAAGACTGTCAAGAGCGCGAACCGGACGTCCTGGGCGGCGCCGAAGCCGACATCGGACTCGGCGTACCAAAAAGCGCCCATCCAGCGGGCCGCCGGCCGGGGCGAGGTGACCAGCCAGACCAAGCCGAGCGCCAAACCGAGCGCGACCTGGCCGCCCAGCCCCCAGACGGCATCGGGCCAGGGCCGGCGGCCGGGACCGCGCCGGCGACGCGGGCTCAGGCGACGCACTGGGCTCCCAGCGCGGCCTTGAGGTCGGCGTAGAGCGGGTCGGTCTTGGCGACTTTGATGCCGTGGTTAAGCCGCACCACGGTGGCGGCGCCGGTCGGCTTGGTCAGACGCAGGTAGACGTCGGCCGGGCCGGGATGCGAGCGCAGCACCGAGTCGAGTTTGGAGACGATCGCCTCGGTGGCGCGATGGGCCGGCAAAGTGATCTCAAGCGGGGAGACCGAGCCGTCGGCCGCCTTCAGTTTGAGCACCGCCAGGTCGGAGACGAACAGCGAGGGCGTCTCGTCGCGCCGCGACAACCGCCCGGTCAGCGACACCAGCATGTCTTCGGCCAGCCGCTCGGCGAAGCGGGCGTAAGTCTTGGAGAAGAACTTGACGTCGATCGAGCCGTGCAGATCTTCGAGTGTGGCCTGCGCCCACAGCGCCCCCGCCTTGGTGGTCTTGCGCGTCAGGCCGGTCAACAGCCCGGCCAGCCGGACCTGGTCGCCGTCTTTGTGGCGTTCCAGATCGGCCAAATCGGCGGTGGTGTCGCTAGAAGCCTCGGCCAGGCCCTTCTCCAAGCCGGACAGCGGATGGTCGGACACGTACAGGCCCAGCATTTCGCGCTCGAAGGCCAGTTTGACCGGCTTGGGCCATTCCGGCACGTCCGGGATCTCGACCATGACCGTGCCGATCTCTTCCGGCGCGCCGCCGAATAAGTCGAATTGGCCGACCGCCTCGTTGCGCTTGACGCCCAAGACCGAATCGACGGCCTCCTCGTGGACGGCCATCAACGCCCGGCGCGGCGTCCCGAACGAGTCGAACGCCCCGGCTTTGATCAGCGACTCGATGACGCGCTTATTACAGGCGGCGATCGGCGCCTTGGCCAGGAAGTCGCCGAACGAGGTGTAGGCGCCTTTGGTTTTCCGGGCCTGCACGATGCCGTCGACGACGCCTTCGCCGACGTTGCGCACAGCCGTCAGGCCAAAGCGGATGTCGAGCCCGTCCGGCGTGAAGGCCGCAACCGACGAGTTGACGTCCGGCGGCGCCACCCGAATCCCCATGCGGCGGCATTCGCCCAGGTAGACCGCCAGTTTGTCTTTGTCGTCGCCGACCGAGGTGAGCAGGGCGGCCATGAACTCGGTTGGATAATGGCACTTCAAATAGGCGGTCCAATAAGAGACCAGGGCGTAAGCGACCGAATGGGACTTGTTGAAGGCGTAGGAGGCGAACGGCAGCAGAGTGTCCCAAAGGGTTTTGATGGCCGCCTCGGAGAATCCGTTGGCCGCCATCCCCTCGGAGAACGGGCCGTATTCGCGCTCCAGGATCGCAAGTTTCTTCTTGCCCATCGCGCCGCGCAGATAATCGGCCCGGCCTAGACTGTAGCCGGCCACCCGCCGGGCGATTTCCATGACCTGCTCCTGGTAGACGATCAACCCGTAGGTCGGCTCCAGCAGGTCCTTCAGCGGTTCGGCCAGTTCGGGGTGGATGGGCGTGATCGGCTGGAGCCCGTTCTTGCGCAGGGCGTAGTTGATGTGCGAGTCGGCGCCCATCGGGCCGGGCCGGTAAAGCGCCTGGGCGGCCGAGATGTGCTCGAAGTTGTCCGGGCGCAGGCGCCGCAGGAGGGTCTGCATTCCCGCGCCGTCCAACTGGAACACGCCCAGGGTCTCGCCGGACGCGAGCAATTCGTAAGTCGCCTTGTCCTCTAATTCGAGGTTTTCCAACACCACCGCCGGCTTGCCGTTGACGACGATATTGGCCAGCGCGTCCTCCAGGATCGTCAAGTTCCGCAAGCCCAGGAAGTCCATTTTGACCAGGCCCAAATCCTCGCAGGCCGGATAGGCGAACTGGGTGATAATCGACCCGTCTTGTTCTTTGCGCATAATCGGGATGACGTCCAGCAACGGCGCCGAGGACATGATCACGCCGGCCGGGTGGACTCCCCATTGCCGGGTCAGACCCTCCAATTCGCGGGCCGTCGCGACCACTTTGGCGGACTCCGGGTCCGCGGCGACCAGGCTGCGGAACTCCTCGCCCTCGCGGTGGCGCTCGTGCCCCGGGTCGTAGACCTGCGCCAAGGTGACGCCTTTGCCCTGCACGTCCGAGGGAAACGCCTTGGTCAGCCGCTCGCCGACGGCGAACGGGTAGCCCAGCACGCGGGCCGAGTCCTTCAGCGCGGCCTTCGCCTTGATAGTCGAGTAGGTGACGATCTGGGCGACGTGGTCCGACCCGTATTTGCCGGAGACGTATTTGATGACGTCGCCGCGCCGGCGCTCGTCGAAGTCGATGTCGAAGTCCGGCAGCGACTCGCGTTCGGGGTTCAAGAAGCGTTCGAAGAGCAGACCGAAGCGGAGCGGGTCCAGTTCGGTTATGCCCATCGCGTAGGCGGCGATCGAGCCGGCGCCGGAGCCCCGGCCCGGCCCCACCCGGATGCCCTGGCCCTTCGCCCAGTTCACGAAGTCGGCCACGACCAGGTAGTAGCCGGCGTAGCCCTTGTCGACGATCACGTCCTCTTCGAAGGCCGCCTGTTCGGCGACTTTGGCCGGCACCCCGCCCGGATAGCGTTGGAGCAAGCCGCGCTGAACCTCCTTGATGAACCAGGAGACCTCGTCTTCGCCGGCCGGAACCGGGAACTTCGGCATATAGCGGCCCAATTCCGAGTGAAAGGCCACGTCGCAGCGCTCGGCGATGGCCAATGTGTTGTCGCAGGCCTCCGGCAGCTCCCGCCACAGCTCGCGCATCTCCTCGGCCGACTTGAGGTAGTAGCCGTCGCCGTCGAATTTGAATCTGGTCGGGTCGTCGATCGTCTTGCCGGATTGGACGCAGAGCAGCGCCGAATGGGCGGCGGCGTCCTCGGCGGCGGTGTAATGCAAGTCATTGGTCGCGACCAGCGGCGCGCCGATCGCCTCGGCCAAACGCAATAAGTCGGCGAAGACCCGCCGCTCGATCGCCAAACCGTGGTCCATCAACTCGACGTAGTAGTTCTCGCGCCCGAAGATGTCCTGGAAGTCGCCGGCGGCCTCAAGCGCCTCGTCCCATTGGCCCAGCCGGAGCCGGGTCTGGACCTCGCCGGACGGGCAGCCGGTGGTGGCGATCAAGCCTTTGGCGTAGCGCTCCAACAACTCCCGGTCCATCCGGGGCTTGTAAAACTGCCCCTCCAGCGACGCCAGCGAGGCCAGCCGGAACAGGTTGTGCATTCCGGGCGTGTCCTTGGCCAACAGCGTCAGGTGGGTGTAGGCGCCGCCGGCCGACACGTCGTCGTCCTTCTGCTCCGGGGCGCCCCAGGCGACGCGCCGGCGGTCGCCCCGGGCCAAACCGGGCGTCAGATAGGCCTCCAGGCCGATGATCGGCTTGACGCCGGCTTCGACCGCTTTGCTCCAGAAGGCGTGGGCCCCGAACATGAACCCGTGGTCAGTTGTCGCGAGCGCCGGCTGACCCAGTTCCAAACACCGTTTCAGCAGGTCGTCGATCCGCGCCGCGCCGTCTAGCATCGAGTATTCGGTGTGCGTGTGCAAGTGGACGAACTGTTTACCCGATGGCGACGGCATGGGCTTAGAGTTTAGTTCCTGGCCGTCCCGGCGCCCCTCACGACTCGCGCAGCAACTCCAACGCCGTCGCCAAATCGGCCGGATAGGGCGAGCGGCAGCGCACCGGCAGACCGGTCGCCGGATGGTCGAAACTGAGCGCGGCGGCGTGCAGCCATTGGCGTTCGAGGCCCAGCCGGGCGGCCAGTTTCGGGTCGCCGCCGTAGAAGGTGTCGCCGACTAGCGGATGGCCGACGGCCGCTAGGTGCACCCGGATTTGGTGGGTCCGGCCGGTCTCCAGGCCGACCCGCAGCAGCGACGCGCCGGCGAACGCCTCGATCAGCTCGTAATGGGTGGTCGCCTGTTTGCCGCCGTCGACCACCCCGAACTTGAACGCCCCCGGCAACCGGCCGATCGGAGCCTCAATACTGCCGGCCAGCGGATCGGGCAGTCCCTGGACCAGCGCGTGATAGGTTTTGCCGACCGCGCGCTCCCGGAACATCTGTTTCAGGACCGAGTAGGCGCGCTCTGATTTCGCCACTATCATCAGCCCGGATGTGCCGACGTCCAGGCGTTGGACGATGCCGCGCCGCTCGACCGGCCCGCCCGTCGCCACCCGCACGCCGGCGGCCAGCAGCGAGCCCACCACTGTCGGCCCCGACCAGCCGGGGCCGGCGTGGGCGGCCACTCCGACCGGTTTGTCGACCACGATCAGGTCGGCGTCCTCCAGGACCACCGCCAATTGGACCACCGGCTCGGGTCGGTCGACCGGCTCGGGTTGTTCGACTGAAAGCGTCTGCCCGGCCTCCAGGCGGGCCGACTTAGTCGCCGCCACGCCGTCGATTCGGATCAACCCGGCGGCCGCCAACTCCGCCGCCCGCGTCCGGGCCAAACCGGTCAGCCGGGCCACGGCGACATCGACCCTTTCGCCGGCCAAGGCCGGCGGCACCGCCAGCTCGCGGATCACAGTTCCCGCCCGCCCAGCGGCAGGCCGCGCAAAACGGCCGCCAGCATGGTTCCGGCCGCCAGCACAATGGCGATGTCGGCGACATTGCCGACAAACAGCCCCGCGTAATCGATGAA
>JAITKC010000352.1 GCA_031278665.1 Bifidobacteriaceae bacterium
CGGGTATGGAAGGCGACGGCGAGCCGATCAAGGCCGACAATTTGGCGGCCATCGATCTGATCGCCTGGGAATGGGGCGAGACGGAGCCGATCGCCTCACTCGACACCTTCGCCAGCGGCCAGCCGCTGGTCCTGGCGGTGCGGGCGGACGACTCGACTCTGGTCGGATTGTCGCGGGTGATAGTCGGCCACAACGTCGGGGCGCGGGTGCTGGGCGTGATTCCGCCCTCCGAGGGCGCGCTGGCGTCGGCGCTGAGCCTGGACGAGGGGACCACCATCGTGGTCTCGATCGACATCCGCGAACAATTCGACAAGGACGCCCAGGCCGAAAAGGACGCCAAGCCGACCGACGCCAAAGTCGGCCCCAAAATCGACGGCGCGCTGGGCGGGCCGGCCACGGTCTCGATTCCGGCCGACGTCGAGGCGCCGACCGAGATCTCGACCACGGTCATCGCCACCGGCAGCGGCCCGGCGGTCGAGGACGGCCAGCAGATCCTCATCCATTACTCGGCGACCGACTGGGCCGGCACGGCCGACGGCGACACTTGGACGGCCGACCGGGGACCGGTCGCGGTGGCGCCCGGCGCCGACCCGTACGGCGACGGCTCGGTGCTCAGCGCTTTCAGCGGACTGGTCGGCGTGCCGATTGGATCGCGAGTGCTGATCCTGACGCCCGGCAAGGAGGGCTCCTACCTGGCCGAGGCGATCGTCCTCGACATCGTCGCCGTCGTCCAAGGCAACGACTCAAGCGCCGAAGGCGACGAAGGCGACGAGGGCGACGAGGGCGAGGACTCCGCCGAAGGCGACGAGGACGAGGACTCCGCCGAAGGCGACGAGGACGGTTCGGGCGCGACCGGCGCGGCCTCGGCCGAGCCGACCGACGCCGCCAGCGCGGCGGCCGGCTGACCGACCGGAGGGTTCTAGTCGACGCGCCGGTTTCATAGAATCGAGACAGTTCCCCAGCCAACCGCCGCCGCAGCCCAGGAAGGTCCGCCGCCGAATGAACGAGTTCACCGTCGTCACGGTGTTGTTGGCGGCCGTCCTGGTGGCGGCGTTCGCCCGGCGGGTCGGCTGGAACTCGCCGCTGGTGATCCTGGCGGTCGGTTTGGCGGCCTCTTTCCTGCCCGGCCTCGAACGGGTCGACGTGCCGCCCGAGCTGCTACTCGGCATCGTGCTCCCGCCGTTGCTCTATTCGGCCGCCCTGTCAAGCTCCTATCAGGACTTTCGCGCCGCCATCCAGCCGATCGCGCGGCTCGGGGTGGGGCTGGTGATCGTCACCGCCTTGGCCGTGGGGCTGGTCGCCTGGCGGATGGATCCGGTGCTGTCGCTGCCGGCGGCGCTGCTGCTGGGGGCGGTGGTGGCCCCGCCGGACGCGGTCGCCGCCAGCGCCGTCGGGCGCCGCCTGGGCTTGCCGCGCCGGGTGATGACACTGCTCGGCGGCGAATCCTTGATCAACGACGCGACCTCGCTGACCCTTTACCGCCTGACCCTGGCGGCCGTCTACACCACCACCACCTCGCTCGCCCAAGGCCTGGTCGTCTTCGCGCTGGCGGTGCTGGTCGGAGTGGCGGTCGGAATCGGCCTGGCCTATTTGGCCCAAGTCGCGCGCTCCGGTCTGCGCGACCCGACCGTCGACACGGTGATCGGCCTGATGCTGCCGTTCGTGGCCTACTGGATCGCCGAGGAGTACCAGGGCTCCGGCGTGCTGTCGGTGGTGGCGGCCGGTTTCTTCATCGGCCAGGCGGCGCCGAGGACGACAGTCGCCACCCGCCTGCACGAGGAGCCCATCTGGGCCTCGGTCGACCTGCTGCTGGAGTCTTTCACCTTCGCCTTCATCGGTTTGCAACTGCGCTGGGTGATCAAGGACGTCAACGACTCCAGCCAATCGCTCGACGCGGCGCTCCGGCTGTCGCTGGCGGTCTTGGCGGTCGCGCTGGTCGTCCGGCCGCTCTATATCTACGCCACGGAGCTGCTGGTTCGCTCCAAATGGGCGCGCCGGGCGCGCCGGCGGCCCACCCCATACCGCCCGCTGACCGGACGGGAGCTGCTGGTGACCTCCTGGGCCGGAATGCGCGGGGTGGTGACGCTGGCGGCCGCCGCCGCGATCCCGGTGGTGGCGGACGGCGCGCCCTTCGCGGAGCGCGCCACCATCCAGTTGGCCGCCTACACGGTGGCGATCGGCACGCTGTTGATCCAGGGGCTGAGCCTGCCGACGCTGATCAAGGCGTTGAAGATCTCCAGCGAAGACGAGCGCTCCGAAGACGACGCCTCCGAGGCCCGCGTCAGACTGTTGGCCACCCGGGCCGCCTCGGCCGTGGTGCGCGGCCAGGTCGACGCCTGGTCGGGGGTGATGGGACGCCCGGAGGCCGAGCGGATCGCCACCTGGGCGACCCAAGGCCTGCTGGCCCGCGAGACCGCCGCCGCCACTCTGATGCATCCCGACGCCGCTTTGGCCGACGTCGATATGCTGACCATGACCGGCGCGGCCCCGCCATCGGTCATCGCCGAGGCTCGCGAGGTCTTGGACGCCGGCGGCTCGGACGGGCTCAGCCGCGAGGAGTTGCGCCGCCGGGCCGCCTCCTTGACTTCCAGGATCGCCGAACTGCGCACCCAGATGGTGCGCGCCCAGCGCTCGACCGTGGTGGCCGAGCGCAACGCCGGCCGCCTCAACGAGACGGTCATGCGCCGCATAATGCGCGAACTCGACCTCGAAGAAGAAGCCATGGAGGCCTCCTGGACCAACCGCCTGTGACCGCCTGTGACCGCCTGTGACCGCGGCCGGGACTATTGCCCGCCCGGCCGCTCGGGGTCGGCGCGCAGCTGGGACACCGCCGCGTCCAAAGCGGCGGCCAGTTCTTCCAGTGTTCCGTCGTTGACGACGTGGTAGTCGGCCAGCGCGATCGGCGTGGCCTTGTCAAGGGCCCGGATTTCGGTGATGTCGCGCTCCAACAGCTCCGCCGGGGTCAGCGGGCGCACCGGGCGGCGGGCGACGCGGCGCTCGCGAATCGAACGCCGGCAATGGACCGCCAGGCACTGAATCGAATCCCCGAACGCCGAACGCAGAACGTCCAGTTCGGCGCCGCTGTACAGTCCGTCGATCAGCCCGATCGAGTCGGGGCCGGTGTCGCGCAGGGCGCTTTCGATCACCGGAACCGCGAGGGTGGCGATCGCGCCCATGCCGCCGTCGCGGCGAAGCTCTTCGCGCACCCGGCGCTCGTTGGCTTCGACAGTCGCCATCCCCCGGCGACGGACTTCGTCTAGCACGATGCCGCCGAAGTAGACCACGGACCCGCCGAGGCGTTGGCGAAGCAGTTCGACCGCCGTGGACTTCCCGGTCCCAGCCAATCCGACCACAGCCAGTATCCGCGGCTTCGGGTGGTTGGCGGTCGCGGTCACCGGATCATCATATCGGCGGCTGGCCGGGCGCCGGTCTCAGCGCTCCCAGGCTTCGCGCTGCATGATGTCTTTAACCTCCCCGACCAGTTCTTCGAGCACGTCCTCCATGAAAACCACCCCGCCGGGCACCCCCACCAGGTGCGAGCCGGTCAAGCGCATAGTCGCCAGCACGTCCTCGATCTCGTCCGCGGCCTCGGCCGGCACCAACGGGCGGATGCGCCCGGACGGCACCGGCTGGGAGCGGCGGTCGTCGCCGGTCAAATCGAGGATGTCCTGAATGTGCAGATAACCGGTCAGGCCGCCGTCGGACGCCTCGACCGGGTAACGCGAGAAACCGGTTTTGGCGACTTTGGCCTCGACTTCCTCCGGCGTCACCGACTCCCCGACCGTCACCAAATCGCGCGACGCCACCATCACGTCGGCGGCCTGTTTAGTCGAAAACTCAAGCGAGCCGGAAAGCAGCCCGGCGGCATCGGGCAAAACTCCGACTTCGGTCGAATGATGAACTATGGCGGCCAGTTCGACGGCTGTGAAAGCCGAGGCCACCTCCGCCTTCGGCGTCACCCGCAGGGCCTTGAGGGCGAGGTGGGCGAATGCCCGCAAGGCCGCCGTGACCGGCGTCAGCGCCCAGGCCAGAACCACCAGCGGCGGAGTCAAGACCAGGGCGGCTCGTTCCGGGGAGGCCAGCGAAAGGTTCTTGGGCGCCATCTCGCCCAGGACCACATGCAAGTAGACCACGGCCACCAGCGCGATCACGGCGGCGACCGCGTGAGCGGTCGGGGTCGGCAGGCCAAGCCCGTGAACCGGCCCGGTCAGCGCGTCGGCCAGGGCGCTCTCCGCCACCGCGCCAAGCGACGTCGAGGCCACCGTCACACCCAACTGGAGCGTCGCCAGCATCGACGGCATGTGCTCCAGGGCGTAGAGGACCAGCCGCGCCGACGCCGAGCCGGCCTCGGCCCGAGGCTCGACCTGGGAACGGCGGACCGACATGATGGCGAACTCGGCGCCGACGAAGAAGGCGTTGGCGACCAGCAGGCCGAGCGCCGCCAGCCACATCATGACGGCGCCCGCCAAACTCTGAGCGAGACGATCCGCCGGCCGTCCATTGTCTCGACCCTGAGCGCGGCGCCGTCCACCCGCACCGCGTCGCCCGGTTTCGGCAGCCGTCCCAGCCTGGCCATGACCAGGCCGCCGAGGGTTTCATAGGCCGGGTCCTCGGGCAGCGCGATGCCGCTTAGCTGGGCCAGTTCGTCGGGCCGCAGTTGGGCGGACAGCCGCCACGAGCCGTCCGCCATCCGCCGGGGGGCCGGCCGCGAGCGGTCGTGTTCGTCGCGCACGTCGCCGACGATTTCCTCGACCACGTCCTCCAGGGTGACCACGCCGCTGGTGCCGCCGTATTCGTCCACCACCACCGCCATCTGGGCGCCGGCCTCGCGCAAGCGCATCAACACCGGGCCGAGCCGGGCCGTCTCCGGGACTTCGACGATCGGCGTCATCAGGGCGGTGACCGCGACTTTGGGGCGGCGGCGGTGCGGCACCGCCATCGCCTTGCGCAGCGCGACCACGCCGACGATGTCGTCGCGCGAGCCGTCGATCACCGGCAGGCGCGAGTGGCCGGTCGCCCTGACCTGGTCGATCACGTCGGCGGCGGTGGCCTCGCGGGGCAGGACGGCGAGTTGGGTGCGGTCGGTCATGGCGTCGACGGCGCGCAGGTCGGTCAGCGCCAGCGTCCTGGTCAGCCGGTCGGCCAAGTCCTCGTCCAAGACGCCCTCGGCGGCCGAGCGGCGCACCACCGAATCGAGTTCGGCGGCCGACCGGGCCGAGGGCACCTCGTCGACCGGCGTGACCCCGAGGGTTCGCAGCAGCAGCGTCGACGAGCCGTGCAGCAGCCAGATGACCGGGCGCATCAGACGGGTGAAGCCGAGTAGGAAGGGCACCGCCAGCCGGGCCACGCCGACCGGCTCGGCCATCGCCAAGTTCTTCGGTATCAACTCGCCCAACAGCATCGACATGGTGTTGACGAAGACGATCGCCAAGCCCGCGGCCAGCGCCGTCCCGGCCCCGGCCGCCAGCCCCGGCCGACCGCCCAGCCAAAGGCCGAACAGCCTGGTGGCGGCCGGTTGGGCGGTGTAGCCAAGCATGATCGTGGTCAGCGTGATGCCGACCTGGGAGGCGGACAGGTAGAGCGAGGTCGAGGCCAGGGCGCGTCTGAGCGAACCCAGGCGCTCCGGCCTGGCCGAGGCGTCGAGCACCGCCGCGTCGACCGCCACCAGCGCGAACTCGGCCGCCACGAACACCGCCGTGCCAAGTGTCAGGGCGACGCCCACCCCGACCATGGCGAAGTCAAAGACCATCGCCTCTACGTTAGCCGGTGCGGGCTCTCCTCCCGGAACGCCCGGACGACCGGGCGGTTCGGCGGCGTGGAAGACTTGAAGCCATGAGCGCACCGCTGATCCTGATCGTCGAAGACGAACCGACTATTGCCAGCGCCATCGCCCGCCGTTTGACGGCCGAGGGTTACCGGGCTCAGACCGTCGGCGACGGTTTGGCGGCGGTCTTGGCGGCCGCCGCCCTCAGCCCGGAACTGGTCCTCCTGGACGTCATGCTGCCCGGAATCGACGGCCTGGAGGTCTGCCGCCGGGTCCAAGCCGAACGGCCGGTGCCGGTGCTGATGTTGACCGCCCGCGACGACGAGACCGACAAACTGATCGGCTTGGGCGTTGGCGCCGACGACTACATGACTAAGCCGTTCTCTATGCGCGAACTGGTGGCCAGAATAAAAGCCCTGCTCAGAAGGGTTGAGCGGGCTAAACAACTGGGCGCGCCGGCGGTCCCGGACGCCCCCATCCAGGCCGGCGACTTACTGATCGACCGGGCCTCGCGCCGGGTCACGCGGGCCGGCGACGAAGTCCATCTGACCCCGACCGAGTTCGACTTGTTAGTTTTCCTGGCCGAGTCGCCGCGCACCGTGCTGACCCGCGAGAAACTGCTGGAACATGTTTGGGACTGGGTCGACGCCTCCGGCACCCGCACCGTCGACTCGCATATCAAGGCGGTTCGCCGCAAACTGGGGGCCGACTTGATCCGGACCGTCCACGGGGTCGGCTACGCCTTCGAGCCGTGCGAGGAAGCCGAGGATGGCTAAACGGGCGCTGGCGGGCGCGGTCCGGCCGCTCGACAGTTTCGGTTCGATCAAAATCAAAATCGGCTTATTGGTCACCGGCGCGGTCATGGCGGCCGTGGTGATGACCTGGGTGGGACTGAAGAACGGCATGGGGCCGACCGGGACCATGCCCTTGGCGGTGCTCACCGGCCTGTTGGTGACCCAGGTCCTGGCCCACGGCATGACCAGCCCGCTGCGCGAGTTGACCGAGGCGGCCCGGGCGATGGCCAAAGGGGACTACTCGGCCAAAGTGTCGATCTCCTCGCGCGACGAAGTCGGCGAGTTGGCCCGCGCCTTCACTTTGATGGCCAAGGACCTGGCCCAGGCTGACGCCCTGCGGCGGGAGATGATCGCCAACGTCTCACACGAGTTGCGCACGCCGGTGGCGGCGTTACAGGCCGAATTGGAGAACATGGTCGACGGCGTGACCGAACCCGACGCGCCCACCCTCGACCTGCTGTTGACCCAGACCAAGCGGCTTTCGCGGCTGGTCACCGACATCCTCGACCTGTCCCGTCTGGACGCCGACGTGGTCGAGTTGCGTCCGGCCGAAGTCGACGTCGAGAGTTTCTTGGACGATGCCGTGGCCGCCGCCCGCCTGGTCGCCTCGACCCACGGAAAACAGTTGGCGTTCGTGGTCGACGTGACGCCCCGGACGCTTCGGATGACCGCCGATGTCGAGCGGCTGCACCAGGTCGCGGCCAATCTGCTGTCGAACGCGATTCGCCACTCCCCCGACGACGGCATTATCTCGATTACCGCCGCCGCCGCCGGCCGCTGGATTCAACTCGACTTCATCGACCAGGGGCCGGGTATCGCGCCAGAGGATCGCGAGCGCATTTTCGAGCGTTTCGAGCGCGGCAAAATGGCCCAGTCCCAGGCCGCCGCCCCGACCGGGGGGACCGGCCTG
>JAITKC010000375.1 GCA_031278665.1 Bifidobacteriaceae bacterium
GAATCGTGTTCTGGGCGGCGCAACTGCTAGTCGACCAAACGGGGGCGGGCGCGGCCGCCGCCGCGGCGGCGGTGACGGCGTTCACCGTCGGATTAGCCGTTGGACGGTGGCTGACCGGGCCGATGGCGCTGCGGCGCTCGCCTCTGGGATTGGCGGCGGCGGGTCTGGTGGCGCTGCTCGGCGGCTGGGCCACGCTGTGGACCGCGGCGGCCTTGCCGGTGGCGGTGGCGGCTCTGTTCGTCATGGGCCTGGGCGCCGGCCCGTGCTACCCCTTCGCGCTGACTCTGACCTTGCGCCACTCGCCTCTGGGGCTCGACTCATCCCAGGCCATTTTGATGGTGGCCGGCGGTTTGAGCGGCGCCCTGGCGCCGTTCGCGCTCGGTTGGCTGGGCGACCGGGTCGGGGTCCACGCCGCCTACACGGCGATCGGCTGGGTGGTGGCGGCCGGTTTGGCCGCCGCCGCCGCCGGCTGGCTGGCGCTGCGCCGGGCGCGGCGGGACGCCTGATCGGGGCGGCCGCGGCTGGCCGCCTTTCGCCGTTCCGCCGCCTCCGGGCGCCCGCCGCCCGCCGCCCGCCGTACGCCGTCTGCCGCCCGCCGAACGCCGTCTAGGAGTCCGCCAATCTGCCCCGCCGCCTAACATCGGCCGCCCGGTCCCACGGCTGTGAGTACGCTGGACCGGTTAGCCTAGACTCGGCGGCTTGTCCGGAGTTGGGCGGCGACGGCCAGAACGGAGGTATTCGAGCAGTGTCTGACTTGATCGACACCACCGAGATGTACCTGAGGACCATTTTCGAACTCGAGGAGGAGGGTCTGACACCGTTGCGCGCTCGGATCGCCGAACGGATCGGCCATTCCGGGCCGACCGTTTCCCAAACCGTCGCCAGAATGGAACGCGATGGTTTGGTGGTGGTCGAGGAAGACCGCCACCTGCGCTTGACGGACAAAGGCAGGGCGCGGGCCACCCAGGTGATGCGCAAACACCGGCTGGCCGAGCGGCTGCTGACCGACGTCATCGGACTCGACTGGCCGAGCGTCCACGACGAAGCCTGTCGCTGGGAACACGTGATGAGCGAGGACGTCGAACGCCGGTTACTGGAGATTTTGGACCATCCGGCCCATTCGCCCTACGGCAACCCGATTCCCGGCCTGGCGGAACTGGGCGACGAACAACCGGTGGCGGACTTCATGGACGGCGTGATCCGCCTGCCGGAGGCGCTGGCCGCCGGCGCCAAGGGGCCGTTCCGCGTGGTTCGCCTGGGCGAGAACCTCCAAACCTCAATCGCCCTGATGGGCGAACTACACGCGGCCGGGGTCCATCCGGGGGACATGGTCGAGGCTCAAAGCGAGGGCGGCGGCGTGTCGGTTGGCGGCGGCGCGGCCAAAGCGCATCTGTCGCCGGACACCGCCAGGCACATCTTCGTCGCCGCCTGAGCGCCGGGCTCAGCGGTAGTTCGCGAACTGCAGCGCCGCCTCCAAGTCCCGGCCTTTGACCAGCGCGATTACCGTCTGCAGGTCGTCGCGCGATTTCGAGGCGACGCGCAACTCGTCGCCCTGGATTTGGGCGCGCACGCCCTTGGGCCCCTCGTCGCGGATCAGTTTGGCGATCTTCTTGGCCAATTCGGAGCTGATTCCCTCTTTCAGGCGGGCGTCGATTCTGACCTCTTTGCCGGATTGGCGGGGCTCGCCGGCTTCGATGGCCTTGAGCGAGACGCCGCGCTTGACCAGCTTGGTTTGCAGCACGTCCAACACCGCTTTGACCCGATCCTCGGAGTTGGCGGACATGACGATCAAGTCTTGGCCGCTCCAGGCGATCGAGGCGCCGGTGCCTTTGAAGTCATAACGCTGGTGGATCTCCTTGGCGGCTTGGTTGAGCGCGTTGTCAACCTCCTGGCGGTCGATCTTGGAGACGATGTCGAACGAAAATTCTTGAGCCATACGCCCTATTGTCCCAGCCCCGGCGCCGCCAGGCGATTTTCACCAACCGCGACCAGCTAGTATCGTTGCTTGGCGCTGGCCCGTTCAGGCGGGTTGGCTCCGTCGGCGGGTTGCCCGAGAGGCCAATGGGATCTGACTGTAAATCAGACGCGGAATCGCTTCGGGAGTTCGAATCTCTCACCCGCCACTTGAAGGATCGCGGCGCGGCCCTCGCGGGCGGCTTGGCGTTGACGCTTGAGGCGTTGGCCTGCCCGGTTTGCCTTCAGTCTTTGGCGGTGTCCGATGCCGCGCCGGGCGCTTTGGTTTGCGGGGCCCGGCACACGTTCAACTTGGCTCGGGCGGGATACTGCTCGTTCGCCGTGGGCGGCGCCGCGCGCCACCTGTCGGACACGCCCGCGATGGTCGCGGCCCGGGCGGACTTCCTGGCAAGCGGTCATTACCGGCTGATCGCGGACGCCGTCGCGGCGGCGGTCGCGGCCGGCCTGGGCGATCAGCCGGCGGCCGGGCCGGAGCCGGCCGGGGGCGGCCAAGCGCGGCCATTGATCTTGGACCTGGCCGGCGGAACGGGCTATTACCTGGCCGCCGCCCTGGACGCGGCGCCAGATGCTCGCGGCTTGGTCGTCGACTTGTCGCGGGCGGCCGCCAAGCGCGCGGCGGCCTGTCATCCCAGGGCGGGCGCCTTGGTCGCGGACGTTTGGGGACGGTTGCCGCTGCGCGA
>JAITKC010000014.1 GCA_031278665.1 Bifidobacteriaceae bacterium
GCCTATGACGGCGCCGGGTTTCACGGCTGGGCGGCGCAGGTGGGACAGCGGACCGTCCAGGGCGAACTCGAGCGCGCGCTTGAGCGGCTGATCCGCCGCCCGGTGGCGGTGACCGTGGCCGGGCGAACCGACGCCGGCGTGCACGCTCGCGGCCAAGTCGCCCATCTCGACCTGGCCGAATCCGAATTGTCCCGCCTGGCCGGGCGGTCCGACCCGCCGGCCAGCCCCGACCCGCCGGCCGGCGCCGCCCCGCTGGCCCGGCGTCTGAACGCGGTGTTGGCCGACGACGTCAGGGTGCTCGGCGCCGCCTTAGTCGGGGACGGCTTCGACGCCCGCTTCTCGGCCCTGTGGCGGCGCTACCGATATCGCGTCGCGGACCGCGACGCCGAGCGCGACCCGCTAGAGCGCGGCCGGACCTGGTGGACGCGGCCGCTCGACTCGGCGTCCATGGCCGCCGCCGCGCCGCCGCTGCTGGGTGAACACGACTTCGCGCCGTTTTGCGTGCCGAGGCCGGGGGCCTCGACTATCCGTTCGCTGTTTGAGCTTGACGTCCGGCGGATCAATCCAGGGCGGATCGACATCTCGGTCAAGGCCGACGCCTTCTGCCATCACATGGTTCGTTTCATAGTCGGCGCGCTGGCCGGCGTGGGCGCCGGGCGCCATGGGCCCGACTGGCCTGGCCAAGTGCTGGCCGGCGGGCGGCGTCCGCCCGAAGTCCAACTCGCCCCCGCCCACGGGCTGACCCTGGAAGAAGTCGCCTACCCGTCCGACGATGCCGCCCAGGCCGCTCGAGCCGCCCGCGCCCGCGCCCACCGCCAGCCCGGGCCGGTTTGAGAACCACTGCGATCCGGGCCGCCGCCGCGGCCGAACACAGGGCCTGGCCCGGTGTTCCGGGCGGGTCGCGGGGCGAGGGTTAGGCGGCCGGGGGGTCGTTGGGACCGGGGGAGTCGAGGAAGGCGGCGATTTCGGCGTCGATGGCGGCGTCCGCCTCGAGGCGGGCGGCGCGGGCGTCCCAGAACGATTCGGGCTGATCCAATTCCTCGTGGCTGGGCAGGAGGTCGGGGTGGGACCAAATGGCGTCGCGTTCGCGCGGCCCGGCCCGGTCGGTGACCGATTGCCATAGCTGGGAGGCTTGCCGGGCGCGGCGGGGGCGCAACTCGAGTCCGACCAGGGTGGCGAGCATGTGCTCGGCCGGGCCGCCCTCGGCCCGGCGGCGCCGGGCCATCTCCCGCAGCGACCCCAGGTCCGGCAGGTTTTGGCGCAGCGCCTCTAAGACCACCACGTCCACCCAGCCCTCGACCAGAGCCAGGGCGGTTTCGAGGCGGCGCAGCGACGAACGTTGGCGTTCGGTCAACATGGGGGCCAACAGCCCGGACGAGATCGCCTGGCGGAGCGAATCCGGGTCGCCCAAGTCGATCTCGGCGACCATTGTCTCCAAACGGTTCAGGTCGATTGTGATCTCCGAGGCATAGGCCTCGACCGCGCCGTGCAAATGGTCGACCAGCCAGGGCACTCGCTTGAACAACCGGGCGTGGGCCGATTCGCGGGCGGCCAGAAAGATCCGGACCTCGGCCGGCGGCAGCTGGAGGTCGGCGGCGAAGGCGGCGGCCGCCTGCGGCACCATGGCGGTGGCGCCGGGTTCGACTAGCGGCAGGCCGGTGTCGGTGTAGCCGAACACCTCGCGCGACAGTTGCCCCAGAGCCAGGCCGAGTTGCAACCCGAACAGCGATCCGATCAGCGGCAGCACGCCCCTGGAGGCGTCGCGGGTCAGTTCGGCCGCGCCCGGATGCTCGCGGGCGTGCTGTTCCATCAGCCAAGTCATCGCTTTGGTCAAGGAGTTCGCCACCGGCGTGGTGAGCTGGCGCCAACGCGGCAGCGTCGCCTCGATCCAGTCGGCCGCCGACAGCGCCTTGGCTGGCATGGGCGCCGCCGAGAACTCGGTGGTTTGGTCTAGCCACAGGTCCGCGACCTTGAAGGCCTCGTCGACTTGGGTGGCCTGGCTGTCGGCCACCACCGGGTCGGCCCCTTTGGTCAACGAGGCTTTGCGGGCGGTGTCTTGGGCCAGTTCCCAGTTGATCGCGCCGTCGGGGGAGCCCGAGCGCAGCAGACTGGTCAGTTGGCCGATGACGCCGGCCACCCCCGTCCCGCTCTGATCCAGGCCGGCCGCCTCGAACAGGGCCGCCGGGTTGACCCCGGCGGTCCGGAAGGTTTCGAGCACCTCGTCGGCGCGCGGACCGAACCAGGTGCGGATCAACTCGACCAGTTCTGGCGGAAGGTCGCGCCCGTCGGCGCCGGGCTGTTCGGTCATGGCTCCCCCTGTCGGTTGGTTCAACGGTAGCAACCTGTAAGACAATGTTGGGCGTGACCGCCGCCGACCCGCCCGCCCCGGGCCCGAACCAGCCCCGTGACCATGCCCCGGGCGCCGCGCCCGCCTTCGCGCCGCCAGGCTGGGCGCCCCGCCAGCTGCCGGACCAGATGCCGGACCAGCTGCCGGACCAGCTGCCGGACCAGATGCCGGACCAGCTGCCGGACCAGATGCCGGACCAGGGGTTCGCCCAGCAGCCCGCCTTCCCGCCGCCGGAGGATCGGCCGGCCGGGCGGCGCCGGCCGGAGCCTCGAATGGTCAGCCTGGCGGTCGGATTAGGCGTCACATTGGCGGCCGGCGCCGTGCTGTTTTCGCTGCCCGTGCCCTATTTGGTGGAGACGCCCGGTCCCACAGTCGACACCTTGGGCAGCCAAGACGGCAAAGAACTGATCCAGATAGACCAGGAGCCGACTCACCAGGTCACCGGCCAACTGCGGCTGACGACAGTCGGCGCGATCGGCTCCAACCCCGGATCGCTCGACTTGTTCAACCTGGTGGAAGGTTATTTCGACGGCGACGACGCGGTGGTGCCATATGACTTGATCTACCCGCGCCACACCACCGCCGAAGAGCGCGAGGCGCAGTCGGCGGCCGAGATGACGTCCTCCCAGGACGCCGCCGTCGCCGCGGCCTTGGAGCACCTCGGGATGCCGGTCGGAGTCGAAGTGGTTGAGCCGCAGACGGCGGCCGCCAAAGCCGTGTTCGCCGCCGGCGACGAACTGACTTCGATCAACGGCCAGCCGATCAACGGATTCGCCTCGCTGAAAGCGATCCTGGGCGGAATCGAGGCGGGCGGCCCGGTCGAGGTCGGGCTGATTCGAGACGGCCGGGCGGAGTCGGTCACAGCCGAAACCAGCCCAGACGGGGAAGGCGGGGCGCTACTCGGCGTGACGGTCACGTTCAAGTCCCCGGTCAAAATCGAGTTCGGCGTCGAGGACATCGGCGGGCCCAGCGCCGGCTCGATGTTCGCCCTCGGGATAATCGCCAAACTGGGCCCGTCGGACCTGGCTGGCGGGCGCGTCATCGCCGGGACCGGGACCGTCGACGCCGAAGGGGTGATCGGCGGCATCGGCGGCATTCGCCAAAAGATGATCGGCGCCAAACGCGACGGCGCCGAGGTGTTCCTGGCCCCGGCCGCCAACTGCGCCGAGGTGGTGGGCAACGAACCGCCCGGTTTGCAGGTCGTCAAGGTTGCGTCGTTGGACGATGCCGTGGACGCGCTCGACGCTCTTCGCGCCGGATCGCAGGCCGACCTGCCGGTCTGCTCCCAGGCCGACGCGGGCTGAGGGCGCGCCGCCGGCGCGAACCAATCCGGCGGTTTTGGGCGCGGGCGTCATCTCTTGCCGCCGGCATGTGTTTGGATTGACGGTGTGTTCTCGCTAAACCTGCCGCCACGTCCGCCTCGACCGCCTAGCGAACCCGCCCGACCGCGCAAACCGCTGTCGCGTTCGCCATTGGCCTGGACCGTGTTCGCCTTGTTGGTCTTAATCGTGGCCCTGGTCGCGGCCTCGCAATTGATGACCGAGGTGCTGTGGTTCGAACAGGTCGGATTCCTGAACGTGTTCGCAACCCAATGGGTCACCCGGATTGTCCTATTCGCCGTCGCGGCGGTGGTGATGGCCGTCGTGGTCTGGGTGTCGATGTGGGTGGCCTACCGGATGCGGCCGGTGTACCTCCCGGACAGCGACTCCGACCAGGTGGTCGGCCGCTACCGGGCCCAATTCGAGCCGGTTCGCCGGCCGGCGATGATTCTGGTGCCGGTGTTGGTGGGGTTGTTCGCGGCCGGCAACGCCGCCGCCCAATGGGAACAGGTGCTGTTGGCGCTCAATTCGGAGTCATTCGGCCAAAACGACCCGCAATTCGGGCTGGACTGGGCGTTCTACGCCTTCCAATTGCCGGCCATTCGCTTCGCCGTGTCGTTCCTGATGGGCGCGCTGGTGCTGGGCTTGTTGGCGGCGGTCGTGATGAATTACCTCTACGGCGGCATCCGGGCCGGGTTCGGCGGGCCGAAAGGCGGGCTGACCAAAGCCGCCCGCGTCCAACTCGGCCTGACCGCGGCGGCGCTCAGCCTGATCGTCGCGGTGCAGTATTTCCTCGACCGCTATTCGATGCTCACCGCGACCTCCGGGACCTGGGACGGCGCCTTGTACACGGATGTGCACGCCAACATGCCCGCCAAGCTGATCATGGCCGGCATCGCGGTGTTCGTCGCGGCGCTGTTCGTGGTCGCGGCCTGGAAGGGCGACTGGAAACTGCCGGCCACCGGCCTGGGCCTGATGGTGCTTTCGGCGGTGGTGGTGGGCTGGGCCTATCCGGCTTTGATCCAACAGTTTTCGGTCAAACCGTCGATGAAGGACAAGGAGTCGGCCTACATCCAGCACAACATCGACGCCACGCGGACGGCCTTCGACTTGGAGGACGTCGAAATCACGTCCTATTCGGCCAAGACCGACGCCGAACCGGGCGCGTTGCGCGAAGACGCCGATTCGACCGCTTCGATCCGGCTGCTCGACCCGACTGTGGTCAGCCCCACTTTCCGGCAGAAAGAGCAGAACAAGCAGTACTACGACTTCCCCTCGGTGCTGTCGGTCGACCGCTACGACGTCGCCGGCGAGAAGCGCGACACGGTCATCGCCGTGCGCGACCTCAAACTCGAGGGCGTGGTCGGGGCCAGCGCCAACTGGGTCAACCTGCACACCGTGTACACCCACGGCTAC
>JAITKC010000091.1 GCA_031278665.1 Bifidobacteriaceae bacterium
GCCCTGGCCGGCGGGATCGATCCGGTGCCGATGATCGGCGCCCTGGCCGGGCGGCTGCGAACACTCGCCAAAGTCGGCGGGGCGTTGGCGGCCGGCCAAAACCCGGTCAAGGACCTCGGCATGAACAGTTGGCAGGTCGACCAGGCGCGCCGTCAACTGCGAAATTGGGACGGGGCCGGGCTGGGCCGCGCGATCATGGCCGTCGCCGAAGCCGACGCGCAGGTCAAGGGCTTGGGCGGGGCGAGTTCGAAGACAGCCCGGCATTACGCCGTGGAACGCGCGATAATCGCCGTGGCCCGCGCCGCCAGACCGTGAGGCGCCGCCGGGCGGTCAAACGCGCGCTCAATCCATCGCGGCGACCCGGACGGCCAGCGCCGACTTGCGGTTGCCGGCCTGGTTCTTGTGGATCACGCCTTTGGAGACCGCCTTGTCCAGTTTGCGCGAGGCCAGCCGCAGCGCCTCGGCCGCCTTTTCCTTGTCGCCCTGCGCGATCGCCTCGCGGGTGCGCCGGACGTAGGTCTTGAGTTCGGACTTGACAGCCTTGTTGCGCAGTCGCCGCTTCTCGTTGGTGCGGATACGCTTGAGTTGCGACTTGATATTTGCCACGTTTGGTGTCTTCCTTAGGGTTTGGCGCCTGGCGGCGTCGGCTTGCACAGGTCGAGGAGGCCGCCGCCACCGGACCGGCGGGGCGGCCAACCGGATAGCCTAGCAGGCTCCCGCATAGTGGGACCCCGCCACGGCCTGGGCGGGCCGGGGGAACCGGTTTGTTAGCCTAACCGGGAACCAGTCGCGGCGAGCCAGGAGGTAATGGCAGTGATCAGGATTCCAGGAGTGATAGTCGGCCCGGGCGGCAAGGCCCTGACCGGATTCGGCGACGGCGCCGAGCGCCCGCCCACCCAAATCGACGTCTTCGTCGACTACATGTGCCCATACTGCCGGCGCTTCGAACGGGACAACGCCGAGGCCATCCAAGAGCTCGTCGACAACGGCGTCACCTCTTTGGTGACGCACCCGGTGGCGATCTTGGACCGGTTGTCCAAGGGCACGCTTTACTCGACCCGCGCGGCGGCGGCGGCCTACGCCGTGGCGGCCGGCGCGCCGGACAAGTTCGGGGCCTTCAACACCGCCCTGTTCGCCCACCAGCCGGCCGAGTCGAGCGCCGGTCTGTCCGAGGCCGAACTCGCCAACCTGGCCCATTCGATCGCCATCGAGCCGGTTGTGACCAGGACGTTCGCGGACGATTCAATGCTCCGCCAGGCGACCGAAAACACTCAGGCGGCGATCAACTTGGGGCTCCAAGGCACTCCGACGGTGCTGTTGAGCGGCCACCACCAGCCGGCTTTCCAATGGGACGGCTCGCGTCCGATCGCCGAGGCGTTGGGGTCGATGGCGGCCAGCTGAGGGGCCGCCCGCCCAGTATGATTGCCCCTTGTGCCAAGCCTTGACGCGAAGTTCATCCGGAACTTCTGCATCATCGCGCACATCGACCACGGCAAGTCGACGCTGGCCGACCGCATGCTCACCAAGACCGGTGTGGTCGACCAACGGCTGATGCGGGACCAGTACCTCGACCGGATGGACATCGAGCGCGAGCGCGGCATCACCATCAAGTCGCAGGCCGTGCGCATGCCCTGGTCGGTCGGCGGCCAGGAGTACACCCTCAATATGATCGACACCCCCGGCCACGTCGACTTCTCCTATGAGGTCTCGCGTTCGCTGGCGGCCTGCGAGGGCGCGGTGTTGCTGGTCGACGCCGCCCAGGGCATAGAAGCCCAAACCCTGGCCAACCTCTACATGGCGTTGGAGGGCGACCTCGACATAATTCCGGTGCTCAATAAAATCGACCTGCCGGCGGCCCAACCAGATAAGTACGCCGAGGAGTTGGCCCATCTGATCGGCGGCAGTCCGGACGACTGCCTGCGGGTGTCCGGCAAGACCGGCGCCGGGGTCGAGGAACTGCTCGACGGCATCGTGCGCCAAATCACCCCGCCGGCCGGCGACCCCGAGGCGCCCGCCCGGGCCCTGATCTTCGACTCGATTTACGACACCTACCGGGGCGTGGTGACCTATGTGCGGGTGGTCGACGGGCGGTTGGCGGCGCGCGAGCGGATCGCCATGATGTCGACCAAAGCCAGTCACGAACTACTCGAACTGGGCGTGATTTCGCCCGAGCCGAACCCGACCGACGCGTTGTCGGTCGGCGAAGTCGGCTACCTCATAACCGGCGTCAAGGACGTCCGCCAGTCGCGCGTCGGCGACACCGTCACCAGCGCGACGCGGCCGGCGAAGACCGCTTTGGCCGGCTACCGCGACCCCAAGCCGATGGTTTTCTCCGGGCTTTATCCCATAGACGGCTCCGATTACCCGGCTTTGCGGGACGCCTTGGACAAACTCAAATTGAACGATGCCGCTTTGACCTATGAGCCGGAAACCTCGGCCGCGTTGGGGTTCGGTTTTCGCTGCGGTTTCCTCGGCTTATTGCACCTGGAAATAATCCGGGAGCGCCTTGAGCGCGAATTCGGGCTCGATTTGATTTCGACGGCCCCGAACGTGGTTTACGAGGTCGCGTTGGACGACGGCTCGGAACACCGGGTCACCAATCCCTCGGAGTTCCCATCCGGCAAGGTCGCCTCGGTGCGCGAGCCGATAGTGCGGGCGACCATATTGACCCCGAGCCAATTCACCGGCCCGATCATGGAGCTTTGCCAGTCGCGCCGGGGGACCATGCTGGGCATGGATTATCTGTCCAAGGAGCGCCTGGAACTGCGTTACACCCTGCCGCTGGCCGAGATCGTCTTCGACTTCTTCGACCAGTTGAAGTCCAGGACCAAGGGGTACGCCTCGCTCGACTACGAGCCGGACGGGACGGCAGAGGCGGAATTGGTCAAAGTCGACATCCTGTTACAGGGCGAGCAAGTCGACGCCTTTTCGGCGATAGTCCACCGCGACAAGGCCTACGCCTACGGCGTGATGATGGCCAACCAGCTGCGGAAGCTGATTCCCCGCCAACAATTCGAGGTGCCGATCCAGGCCGCGATCGGCGCCCGGGTGATCGCCCGCGAAAACGTCCGCGCCCTGCGCAAAGACGTGCTGGCGAAGTGTTACGGCGGCGACATCACCCGCAAACGGAAACTGCTCGAGAAACAAAAAGAGGGCAAGAAGCGGATGAAGACGATCGGGCGGGTCGAGATCCCGCAAGAGGCCTTTATCGCCGCCCTGGCCTCGGACTCCGACCAGGCGAAATGATCCAGCCGGCGGCTGGGTTCGGGGTTTATATCCATGTGCCGTTTTGCGCCCGGCGCTGCGGTTACTGCGACTTCAACACCTATGTCGCCGCCCCCGAGCGCCGCCAGGACTTCGTCGGCCAGGCCGTCGCCGAACTAGAAATCGCCGGCGAACGGCTGGGAGGCCAAGAGACCGGGGCGTCGAAGTCTGGCGGGCCGGAACAAGGCCCCGCGCCAGGCGGGCCGGCGGCGGCGGGCCGCGCGGCATCGTCGGTGTTCTTCGGCGGCGGCACCCCGACACTGCTGGCGGCCGGCCAGCTGAACCGGCTGCTCGGGGCGGTCCGGCGAGTCTTCGGCCTGGCGGCCGGGGCGGAGGTGACAGTCGAGGCCAACCCCGACTCGGTGGACGCGCGCGCCCTCGGCGAATTGGCGGACGGCGGGTTCAACCGGGTGTCCTTCGGGATGCAGTCGGCCTCGCCCGCGGTGCTGGCGACCCTGGACCGGACGCACGACCCGGCCCGGGTCGGCCAAGTCGTGGCGGCCGGGCGGCGGGCGGGCCTGGACGCCTCGGTGGACTTGATCTACGGCGCGCCGGGGGAGTCGCTGGCCGACTGGGGGGCCACCGCGCGGGCGGCCCTCGACCTGGGCGTCGAACACATCAGCGCCTATGCGTTGAGCCTGGCGCCGCACACCCGCCTGGCGCGGCGGATCGCGGCCGGCGGGCTGGCGGCGATCGACCCGGACCTGCAAGCCGACAAATACGAATTGGCCGACGAACTGTTCGCGGCGGCCGGACTGGGCTGGTACGAGATCTCGAACTGGGCCCGTCCGGGCCGCGAATCGCGCCACAACCTGGGCTATTGGACGGGCGGGGAGTGGCTGGGGATTGGGCCGGGGGCGCATTCGGCGCTCGGCCGGCGGCGCTGGTGGAACCTCAAGTCGCCATCCGCCTACGGGCGGGCGGTTCAGGCCGGACGCTTGCCGACGGCCGGCGGCGAGACCCTCGACCAGGCGGCCCTGGCTCTCGAGACGATCATGTTGCGCCTGCGCACGGCCGCCGGCTTGGACTTGGCGGCGCTCTCGCCGGCCGGGCGGGCGGCGGTCCCGGAGTTGCTGGCCGACGGGTTGGCCTTTGTCGCGCCCAGACCGCCCGCCGTCCAGCCGTCCGATGCCGCCGCGGCGCTTGGCGCCGGGCGACCGATTTCCGGGAACTTGGTGTTGACCAGGCGGGGCAGGCTCCTGGCCGACCTCGTCACCCGCCGCCTGATCGGCGCCTGAGGGCGCCGGCGGGGCGCGGTCCGGGTCCGGGCTGGCCCAACCGACGCCGGCCGACGCGGGCTCGGCTAAACTGGTGCGCCGCGCCGCGAACTGGCCGCGCGGCATCATGGGCCCATAGCTCAGCTGGTTAGAGCACCACGTTTACACCGTGGGGG
>JAITKC010000095.1 GCA_031278665.1 Bifidobacteriaceae bacterium
ATGGCTACAGGAGTAGTGAAGTTCTTCACTCCTGAAAAGGGTTACGGTTTCATCGCCCCGGACGGAGGCGGCCGCGACTTGTTTGTTCATTTTTCAGCAATTCAGTCAGACGGTTTCAGGACCCTGGAAAAGGACCAGCAGGTCGAGTTCGACGTGGTCGACTCGCCCAAGGGCCCCCAGGCCGCCAACGTCAAGCCGATCTAGCGTCGAAACGCGGCGCCTGGCGCCGCGTTTCGACGGGCGGGCCGGAAACTAAAACGGAACACGGCGCCTGGCGCCGTGTTCCGTTGGTCGGCTAACCGGCAATTGCCATATCGCCGGCCTTAAGCGCCCGAAACATCGGGTCGCCTGGACCATTGCGGTTGGCCGAAGTTTTGGCGCGCCTTTTTTCAACTGGACCAGCGCCGGGCCTCAGGGCCGGCCAATAGCCGGGCGGGAAAGCCGCCGCCGGCCAGGCGGCGGGCCAGATCGCGTTCGCCGGCCTCGGTCAAGGCGGAGTTCGACGCCGCCAGCGCAGCGTTGCCCGGGCGCCGCCCGCGCCATTGGCCCGGCTCGGCGATCACCGCCACATATTCGAAGACGTCGGCCAGGGCGCGCAGTTCGAGCCGGGCCTCGGGCAGACCCGGCCGAACGCCGCAATTGGCCAGGTAGAGTCCGCCCTCCGCGAGCGCCCGCCCGGCCGCCTGGGCGGCGGCGAACCCGACCAGACTGTCCGGGGTGCGCCCGGAGCGGTCGAAGACGTCTCGGACGATGAGGTCCTGCGACGCCGCCGGCCGGGCGAAAAGCGTGGCGGCGGCATCGTCCACCCGTATCCGCAAAACCGGCGCCCGCGGCAACGCCACCTGGGCGCGGACCGCGGCGGCCAATTTGGCGTCGATTTCGACGGCCAGGTGGCGCGAGCGGGGCCAGCGGTGCGCTATGGCGCGGGGCAGCGCGCAGGCGCCGGCCCCCAGGTGGAGGCAGCGCAGCCGGGCGTCGGCCGGCAGGAAGGCCTCGGCGGCCGCCAGCATCCAGTTCATGTACTCGAACTCGAGCCGGTCCGGGCGCGACTGCGACCACTCGGATGAGGCCCAGCCGTTGACGTAGAGGGTGACCGAATCGCCGTCGATTTTGAAGACGGCTTCGCCGGTGTCGATCGCGAACGGCTCGGTTGTGATCACATCATCCATAATGGCGGTGTGGAACGCGTCATCATGCACGTCGACATGGACGCCTTCTTCGCCTCGGTCGAATTGATCGACCGTCCGGGACTGCGCGGCCGGCCGGTGGTGGTGGGCCGCGCCGGCGGGCGGGCGGTGGTGGTGGCGGCGACTTACGAGGCCCGCGAGTTTGGCGTCCATTCGGCCATGCCGATGGCCCAAGCCTTGCGCCTTTGCCCGCAAGCGGTGGTGATCGAGCCGCGTCACGACGCCTACGCCCGCGTCTCGGCCGGAGTGATGGGGTTGCTGGCGGAGATCACGCCGGTGGTCGAGCAAGTCTCGATCGACGAGGCCTTCCTCGATTTGACCGGGTCGCTGGCGCGGCTCGGCCCGGCGCGGGCGATTGGCGAGTCGATTCGCCGGCGCGTCCGCGAGCGTTTCGCGATCACCTGCTCGGTTGGGATCGGGCGCTCGAAGTCGGTCGCCAAGATCGCCTCGAAGGGCGCCAAACCGGACGGTTTGATCGAGGTCCCGGCCGCCGACACACTGGCCTTCTTACACCCTTTGCCGATGTCCGAGCTTTGGGGCCTGGGCCCGAAAACCGCCCAGGCGCTGGCCCGGCTGGGCCTGGCCACGATCGGCGACTTGGCGGCGGCCGAGGACCAGTCGATCCGGCGGGCCGTGGGCGAGGCGGCCGCCGGCCACTTGTTGGCTCTGGCCCGCGGGCGGGACGAGGCGCCGGTGGCGCCCCGGCGCGAGGAGAAGTCAATTGGGGCGGAGGAGACGTTCGACCGCGACCTGCCGTGGGGGCCGGAGTTGCGGCGGGAGATTCTGCGGATGGCGGACAAGGCCGCCCACCGCCTGCGGCGGGCCGAGTTGATGTGCTGGACGGTCTCGCTCAAACTGCGGACGGCCGATTTCCGGACTTTTTCGCGGTCGCGCAAATTGGCCGCGCCGACCGACCGGACCAAGGCGGTCAACGCCGTCGCCCAGGAATTGGCGGCCGGTCTGGGTTCGGCGGGCGGCGCGGTGCGCCTGGTCGGAGTGCGTTTGGAGGACTTGGCCAGCCGTTCGGGCCAGCCCGTCCAGTTGGCCTTCGGCCAAGACGAGGAGGATTCGCCGGTCGATCGGGTGGCCGATGAGGTCCGGCGCCGCTTCGGCGACGGCTCGCTGACGGTCGGCACGCTAATCTGGCAATGATTCGGCGCCGTCTATCCCGGCGCGTGAAAGTATGCTTTAACTGTTTGGGAAGCAGGAGGGGGTGACGGCCATGCCACTGTCCGAGTACGAGCAACGTGTTTTGGATCAACTCGAAGCGCAGCTTGCGTCTGAGGACCCGAAGCTCGGCTCGCGTATGGCCTCGGCCGCCACGCCCCAACGCAGCCGCGTGGCCTTGGGCGTTTCGGCGGCGGCAATCGGTTTGGCGCTGTTGGTGTTGGGCCTGGCCGTGTCGCGAACTTGGGTGTCGCTGGCCGGCTTTCTGGTCATGTTCGCCGGCGTCTACTTCGCTTTGACCAAGCCGAAGCGCCTAGAGGCGGAGGGGCCGGCGGCGAAATCCCCGAAGGGCCGCCCGCCGCGCAAGCCGGGACTGGCCGAACGCTTTCAGAAGCGGTTCGAGGACCGCGACGGGTTGTGACGCCGGGCGCCGGCCGCCAGATCGCTCCGACCCGGCCCGGCCAAGCCTCTCCGGTCCGCCCTAGCCAAACCCGTCCAGTCGGCCCTCTCCAAAATCACTCCAACCGGACCTCTCCAAATCACTCCAATCGGACGTTGACCGCGCCGCCGTCCGGCCCGGGCCGGACAGCGGCCGACGCCGGCGCAGCCCCAGGCGCAGGGCGCTGACCAGCGGTTTTTCTTCTTCTTTCAGAGAGTTCGCTTGGCAGCGCCGGCGCCGGCGCTTAGACGAACGCCGGGTTTCCGGGCGGCATCCGGCGCGCCAAGCGTTCTATTCTCCTCGAGCGCTTGACCTGCGAAAACGTCCAGTATTTGGTCAAAACTGGAGTAAAACGGCGGTCTAACGGATGATCCTGGAGTACCATGGAGCCATTTGAACCGGTCTGGGGGAGGAGGTGCCCGTGAGCGAAGCTTTGGGCGAGTCGTTCATCAAACTGGATGACGCCGGCCGGGTCATCCTGCCCTCCAAAATCCGTCCCGCGATGGCTGAAGGCACCTACCTGACCAAAGGCCAGGGCGACTGCGTCTTCTTGTTTTCGAAGAGCCAGTTTAACGCCTACCGCGAGCGAAACCGCGCCGAAGTGCCGCCCGGTATGGCGGCGCTCGACTTCGACCGGGTTTTCTACGCCTCGGTGGTGGTTCAAAACATCGACAGACAAGGTCGCATCTCGATTCCGTCGCGACTGCGCCACTACGCCGGCCTAGTCCGGGAACTGGCCGTGATCGGACTGGAGACCCACTTGGAAATCTGGGACGCCGACCGCTGGAGCGCCTATCTGGAGAACATCCAGAGACAGTATTCGGAACTCAAAGAGGGGGTGAGATAACGCCTGAGACCGGCCGACCGATCCGCACGACTTGGTCTCCGCCCCGCCCCGCGATTCTGACGCCACTTCCCCGGCGCCAGACTCCGTCGGCGGGTTGGGGACCTGGTCGGGTGGAGGAGGGCCCCCGACCACTTACATTGACCGTCACCGAACCAGTTGAATTCGACGCCAGGGAGGATCGCCAATGCCGCCATCAACCGGGGGGCACACGCCCGTGTCCTCGGAGCGGCTATGCGCGTTGGCCGGTCCGGCGTTGGCCCGCCCGGACGCCGTGTACGTCGACGCCACCGTCGGCCTGGGCGGGCACGCCGCCCTGATCGCCGAGCGCTTCCCCGGCGTTCGGGTGATCGGGATCGACCGCGACCCGGAGGCCGTGGCCGCCTCGCGTCGCCGCCTCGGCGCCGCCGCCGAGGTGGTTCAGGCGCCGTTCGCCCGGATCGGCGAAGTCTTAGACGGCCTCGGGACCGCCGCCGATGCCGTCTTATTCGATCTCGGCGTGTCTTCCGCCCAGTTGGACCGCGACGAGCGGGGCTTCGCCTACTCCCGCGACACCCGCCTGGACATGCGGATGGACCCGTCCGGCGGGCCGACCGCCGCCGATATTTTGGCCGGCTATTCGAAGGCCGAATTGGCCAAACTGCTGTCTGACTTCGGCCAGGAGCGTTTCGCCGGCCGGATCGCCGCCGCCATTGTCGCCGCCCGGGCCGACGGGCCGATCGAGCGCTCCGGCCAACTGGTCGAATTGATCCGGGCCGCCATCCCGGCGCCGGCCCGGCGGGTCGGCGGCCATCCCGCCAAACGCGCTTTCCAAGCTCTGCGCGTGGCGGTCAACGGCGAACTGGAGCAACTCGAGGCCGGCCTGCCGGCCGCCATCGGGCGGCTCAAACTGGGCGGCCGGATAATCGTCATGAGTTACCAGTCGCTTGAGGACGCGATTGCCAAACGGGTCCTGGGCGCCGGCGCCACTTCGACCGCCCCGCCCGGCCTGCCGCTTGAGCCGGAGGCGACCAAGCCGTTCTTGAGGCTGTTGACCCGAGGGGCGGAGCACGCCCCGCCGGCCGAAGTGGCGGCCAACCCCCGTTCCCAGGCTCTGCGCCTGCGGGCGGCCGAGAGAATCCGGGAGACGCCATGAGCGCCGCGCCAGCCGCCGCACCCGTCCGCCGCCGCCCCGGCCGCCAGTCGGCCGCGCGCGCCGCCCAGCCGCCGCTCAGGTTGGTGGCGGCGCCCAAGCGGCGGCGCGGGTTCC
>JAITKC010000158.1 GCA_031278665.1 Bifidobacteriaceae bacterium
GAGCGTGGTGGTCACCGGCAGTCTGACCGGGTTCACGCGCGAGGGCGCCAAAGAGGCGATCTCGGCCCGCGGCGGCCGGCCGTCCGGCTCGGTCTCCGCCAAAACCGATTACGTGGTGATCGGTCCCGGGGCCGGCGCCAAAGAGGCGAAAGCCCGGTCGCTCGGCCGGCCGATCCTGGACGAGGCCGGGTTTGTCCGCCTGCTCGAGGGCGGCCCTCAGGCCCTGGCCGAGCCGTCGGCGCGCCAACTCTAAGCGGCCTGGCCTAAGCGACCTGGCCTAAGCGACCTCGGCTAGAGCCGGCGCGGGCGTCCGACAGCCCTTGTCTGCCGCGTTTCCGCTGGTGAGAGCTTCGCTCTCGCCTGCGCGGGCACGGTCGGACGGTGTTGAACAACACCGTCCTAGCCGCCGTCGGCGTCAGGCTCGGCGGCCGGGCAGGAGACCGGCGCCGTCAGCGGCGTGATGAAGTCGTCGTCGGGGGTCGGCGCCGAGCCGCCCGGCGTCTCGGCCCCGCCGGTCGGGCCGAGGGGGTCGGCGTCGGTGGCGGTCGCGGCGCCGCCGGCCGGCTGGCTGGGCGACCCGGCGGCATCGGGCTGCGAAACTTTGTACGGCGAGGTGCCGGGGACCGGCTGGTCGGCGGCGAGCCGGGCGAACACCTCTTCGGCGTTGAGACCGCCGAACCTGTTCGAGTTGCCCCAGGTGGCGAGCCGGACGCGGTTGGGGTCCTGGGTGTCTTGCACCCAAGGGGCCGTGAACAGCGAGACGTTCTCCATCTTGATGTCGCGCAGAGAGTAGGCCAGGCCGGCCATGTCCACGACCGAGCTGAATTCCTCGCCCACAAACAACGCCTTGGTGATCGCGCTGGCGGTCGAGTTGATCTTGCCGATCGACTGCAGGCTGCCGGAGGACAGGACCTCGTTGACGACTGTGGCGATTAATTGCTGCTGACGCGAGATGCGGTCGGTGTCCGAGCCCGTCAGGTAGTCGCCGGAATAAGTCTTGCCCTCGCGCGTGCGGGCGTAGGCCAAAGCGGTGCGCCCGTCCAAGTGGTTCATACCCGGCGGCAGGTCGATGCGGGACTTCCGGCCGATCAGACCGTCCGGCACGCAGATGTCGATCCCCCCGAGCGCGTCGACCACGTTCGCGAAACCGGCGAACTCGACCAGGATGAAACTGTCCAAGTAGATGTCGGTGGCCGCCTCGACTGTTTTGACGACACAAGAGACGCCCTCGTCTTTGGCGGCCGAGTCGCTGGCGCTGCCGGTGGCGAAGGCCTCGTTGATCATCGCGCTCGAGCGGGCGTAACTCTGCGAGCCGTCTGGCCTGGGGCAGGACGGGATCTCCAAGAGGGTGTCGCGGGGGATTGAGACGATGTCGACGCGCGAGCGGTCGGCCGAGATGTGCGCCACCATGTTGACGTCGTTGAGCAGCCCCTCCTGGGTGTCGCGGACGTAGGCGGCGTTGTCGCCGTCGCGTGTGTCGATGGCGGTGATCAAGATGTTGACGGCGCGCCCGCCGAACGGATCGAGCGGCGCGGCCTCGGCCGTGGTGGTGGCTCGCGCGGTCGGGCGGCCGGTTTCGCCGACCAGCTCGTAAACTCGGCCGAGCGTCGTGATGTTGGCGTCCAACTGGCGGACGCGCTCGGCCACGCCGACGCAGGCGCCCACCACCGCCGCGGCGACCACGGCCGCCACCAGCCTCAGCGGCTGGCGCCGGCTGATCTTCAGCCGATGTTGCGAAGACGCCAAAGGCCGCGCTGCCGCGTGGCGCGATTGCACTGGCGCTCCTTTACCGGTCTGGGACACTAATCGAATAAAGACTAGAGGGACGGCCGGGCGGCCCTACGTGGGCGCAGGTGGGAGCCGGTAAATATTTGGTGGAGATCAGGCCGGCGAAGCCCAGGGGCCCGCTCAAGACTGGGCCCCGGCCCAAGTGCCGGCGCGGATTTCCGCGAAGTCGCGGGCGGACGCCTCGGGGTCGAGCAGCACCGCCGAGCCGATCCCGCCCGGCCGGTAGTCGAGCGATTCGATAGTCGGCGTGCCCTGGACGCCGTCAGGGCCGGTCGCGGCCTTGAAATCGAGGATCAGGCGGCCAAGGCCGACAATTGAGGCTCCCTCGTCGACCGCCAGCGCCTGGGTCCCGGCTCGGGCCAACTCGACCTGGCGGCCCGGATGCCACAGCAACGAGGGTTCGATCGCCTTGTCCATGACCGCCGCCAAGACCTGGCGTTGGCGGGCGCCGCGCCCGATGTCGCCCAGCGGATCGGCTTTGCGCATCCGGGCGAAGGCCAACGCCTGGGCGCCGTCGACGTCGTGGCAGCCGGCCTGCCAGTCGAGTTTTGAGTCGCGGTCCACGACCGTCTGGTCGAGGCAGAGTTTGACGCCGCCGACGGCGTCGACCAATCCGGTGACCGAGCCGAAGCCGACCTCGACGTAGCGGTCGATGTGCAGGCCGGTTAGCTGTTGGACGGTTTCGACCAGCAGCGGCGCCCCGCCGTAGGCGTAGGCGGCGTTGATCTTGTCGCCGCCGCGGCCGGGGATTTCGACATAGGTGTCGCGGGGCAGCGAGATCAAATAGGCCTTCTGGTTGGGCGCGACGTGGACCACCAGGAGGGAGTCGGCCCTGGCGCCGCCGGTGGCGTCGTTGACGCCGCCGGAGCCGCGCCGGTCCGAGCCAGCCACCAAATAGGTCCGGCCGGAGTCGTCGCCGCCGGCTTGGAGGGCCTCGACGTGGCGAAGCTGGCCGTTCGCCCAGACCGCCAGCCCAACCGGCCAAGCCAGGACCGCGACCAGGAGAATCATCAACGTCGCCAAGATTTTCGGGCCGCGGCGGCGTTTCGGCCGGGTTTGGGCCGGCCGCGGGTCCGATGCCGCTTTGCCGCCGGTCGGCGCTTGGCCCGGCCGGCGTCCGCCGGACAAGGCGCCGGGCCAGCGTCCGCTGGGCCAGGCGGCGCCGCCTTCGGGCCCCGATGGCGCGGCCGAATGGGACCGCGCCGGTCCGGCCGCGCGTCGGGGGGGCAAGGCCGGCGCCGGCCCGTCTGGGCGGGCCAGCGGATCGGGGACCGGCAACGGCCGGCCGGTCACCCGGCGGGGGGCCGGGCGCGAAGGCGGCGAAGCCGGCTGCGGGCCGGCGGGCGGACCGGACCCGGGCGCCGGGGCGTATTCGGGAC
>JAITKC010000165.1 GCA_031278665.1 Bifidobacteriaceae bacterium
GTGGCGTTCGAGCAGGCCGCGGGCTTGATCGGCGCTCAGCCTAATAATCCCCCGATCCTCTCGACCCTCCGGCCGGCGGAACCGGCCCCCGCGCCAGCCCCGGCGTCAGCCGCCGGCTCTGGCCTTGGCCGCCTCGGCGATGACGGCCTCGACCCGGTGCGGCGGCATCGGCTCGTGGCCCAGGTACTCGCTGGTGAACGAGCCGGTGCCGCGCGACATCGACCGCAAGTCGGTGGCGTAGCCGGTGACCTCGAACTGCGGCACCTCGGCCTTGACCATGGTGCGCCCGCCGGCCACCGACTCGGTGCCGGTCAACCGGCCCCGCCGCGACGACAAGTCGGACATAATCGCGCCGACGTGCTCGTCATCGACCAGGATGGACATGGTGACCACCGGTTCCAACAAGTTGATCACACCGGCCTTCTTGGCCGCCTCGCGCAAGGCCACGGCGCCCGCCATTTGGAACGCGGCGTCGGACGAGTCGACCGAGTGGGCCTTGCCGTCGAACAGCGTCACCCGGATGTCGACCACCGGGTAACCGGCCAGGACGCCCTTGAGCATCTGCGTCTTGACGCCCTTCTCGACCGAGGGGATGAATTGGCGCGGGACCGCGCCGCCGACCACCTTGTCGACGAACTCGAAGCCGGCGCCCGGCTCCAAAGGCTCGACCTCGACCTGGCATTTGGCGTACTGGCCGTGGCCGCCGGACTGTTTGACATGCCGGCCCTCGGCGGCGACCTTCTGGTTGAAGGTCTCGCGCAGCGCCACCCGGTAGGGGACGCGCTCGACTTGGACGCCGAATTTGTCGGCCAGGCGCTGGAAGGTGACGTCCACGTGGGCGTCGCCCATTGTCCACAAAACCGTCTGGCGGGTCTCCGGATTGTGTTCAACCCGCAGTGTCGGGTCCTCGCTGACCAGGCGGTTCAGGCCGGTGCCGAGTTTGTCCTCGTCGGAGGAGTTGACGGCCTTGATGGCGATCGGCAGCATCGGCTCGGGCGCCATCCAGGGCTGGGCGACCAGCGGCCGGTTTTGATCTGAGACCGTGTCGCCGGTCTCGGCGCTGGCCAGACGGGCGACGGCGGCCAAGTCGCCGGCCACGGCATAAGGGATGGGGCGCTGTTTGGCGCCCAGCGGCGAACTCAGAGCGCCGACCCGCTCGTTGCCGGAATGGGTCGGGGCGTCCGGGTTGCCGGAGCCGTGGCCCTCGACGTGGACCGTGGATTCGGAGCGCAGCGTGCCGGAAAAGACTCGCACTATCGAAATCCGTCCCACGTAGGGGTCTTGGGTGGTTTTGATGACTTCCGCCACCAGCGGCCCCTTCGGATCGCAGCTAATCGACACCTCTTTGCCCGCCTGGTCCAACACCTCTGGCGCGCTGGCCACCACCGGGGACGGGAATCCGTCTCTGATCAGGTACAACAGTTCTTCGGCGCCGATTCCTCCGGCGGCCGCCATGGGCATCACGGGGAAGAACGAGGCCGCCGCCATGGCCGTCTGCAAATCGGCTTTGAGCGCTTCGCCGTCCAGTTCGTCGCCCTCCAAATAGGCTTCCATCAGGTCTTCGTCGCCGGATTCGGTGATCAACTGCTCGATGAAGGACTCGCGGTTGCGCTCCATTTTGCCGATCTCGTCGCCTTCGGCCGCCCTGACTTGGCGCTTGCCGCTAGTGAAATCCACCACCGTGCCGGTCAGAATGTCGAGCAGTTTGCCGATTTCGGCCTCCGACTTGTAGATCGGGACCATCATCGGCAGGACCGAATCGCCGAACGATTGGCGGCAGGATTCGACCACGGCGTCGTAGTCGGCCCTGGGGTTGTCGAGTTTGGTGATCAAGATGGCGCGGGGCATCCGCTCGCGCGCCAGTTCGTCCCAGAGCAGCCGGGTCGCCCCGGAGATTCCGTCAACCGCGCTGATGACGAACACGGCGGCGTCGGCGCCGCGGATTGCGGCCCTCAGGTCGCCCAGGTAGTCGGCGTAGCCGGGGGCGTCGATGACGTTGATTTTGACCCCGCCGAAGGCCAGCGGCGCCAGCGCCAGGCCGACCGAGCGGCTGGTCTTGTGTTCGATTTCCTCGTAATCGGTGACAGTCGTTCCCTCCGCCACAGAGCCAGCCCGGCCGATCTCACCGGTCGCGAGCAGCAATCCCTCGACCACGGTGGTCTTGCCGACTCCGGAGGACCCGACGAAGACCACGTTGCGGATCTTGCCCGGATCGTTCACCGGCGTGGCTGATTTGGACTGGGCGGAGGTTGAATTGTCTACGGCCATGTGGAGTAGCCCTTTCTGGTGCTAGCGGCTTTGCTTGTCCGCTTGGCAACATATCACCTCGGGCCGACTAGAACGGCAGGCGCCTGAGGAACCCGTCCCGCTCGGCTTCCGCCAGTTCCTCGCCGACCTGCTCGGCGTCGAAGTCGGTCGGGTCGAAGGAGCCCTCGAACCACTCGGTGTCGACCCAGTCGTCGCCCGGGTTTTGCCGCAGCGCCTCCAAGATCTCCTCGAATCCCCAGATCCCGCCACAATCTTCGGGCGGGCAGGCGCGCCGGCCGCCCAGGCACTGGGCGAGAGGTTCGCCGTCGACCCACGGCTCGGCCGTCTCAAGGGCGATGCGATGGTTCCAGTCGTCCCCGAAGTCGTAGGTGTAGGCAATCCAGTCCTTCGGTTTGGCCAGCACCTGGCTCAACTCGACTTCCCACTCCGGCTGGCCGCCGGCGCCCGACTCGTATTCCTCGTCCCGCCGCGTGGTCAGCGACAGAGTGGTCACCTCGCCGTCGACCGGCCGCCACCGGTCGAAACTATGCAGGTGGCCGCCCGCCCAGCCCATCGCGATTTGCACGATGCCGTCCAGTTGCTCCAGGTTCAAGTCGCTGGCCAGTTTCAGGCGGCGCCAGATAGGCGGCCGGACGCCGCGCAGATCGACCCGCACGACCAGGGCCTGGCGCCGGCCGCGGCGGCGGCGCAGTTTGGCCGACGGGCCCAAACCCTCGGCCGCCGCCCAGAACGTGGCCATGAACTCCGGCGGCGGTCCCCAACTTTGACGCATTTGTCCTCCGATCATCAGCCGCTCGTCAGCCGCTCGTCAGTCGCTCATCGGCCGCGTTTGCCAACCGGCCAAGGCGCGGCCGATGGCCGAAGCCAGCCTAGCGCCAGGCGGCGCGGCCCGGCGGCGGCGCGGCCCGGCGGCGGCCTGAAACGGTTGTTCAGCGCCTCGGCCCAGGTGAACAGAATGTTTCCCCAAGCTTCACCGTCAGTTTTCCTCAACGCCCCCGCGCCGTAAGAACTGTTCAATAGGTTCAAGGGCGTGCCTGCCGAAGCCGCCGTGACAACCGGCCTGATTGAAATCATCCGGGCCGCCTCCGGGGCCATGACCAGCGCCGAACAGCGCGTCGGCAAACAAATCCTGGCCGACCCGCCGGCGGTGCTGCGCAGTTCGGTGACCCAGTTGGCGAAAGCCGCCGGCGTCTCCCCGGCCACCGCCGTGCGCTTTTGCCAGACGGTCGGGCTGCGCGGATACCAGGAACTCAAACTCCGTTTGGCGGCCGAAGTGCTGGGAGCAGATCAGAGCCTGACGGATCGGGTGGACGCCGGGGCCGACGCCCGGGACGTCACCGCCCGGGTGCTCCAAGGCGCCTCGGACGCGCTGGCCGAGGCCGCCGCCAACGTCGACGGGGCGGAACTGGCGCGAATCGCCGAAGCGGCGCGCGCGGCATCGTCCATTTTGCTGGTGGCGGTCGGCACCTCCGCGCCTTTGGCGGCGGACGCGGCCTATCGCCTGACCATGGCCGGTTTGCGGGCCAATTACCTGCCGGACGCCCACGCCCAGCATGTCGCGGCGGCGCAACTCGACGCCAACTGCCTCTGCCTGGCCATCAGCCACACCGGTTCGACGGTCGAGACGCTGGCGGCGACGCGGGCGGCCCGCGCGGCCGGAGCGGCGACGGCCGCGATCACCAGTTTCAGCGCCTCGCCTTTGACCGACTTGGTCGACGTGGTGGTGGTCGGCGGCAGCCGCGAGACGGCCCACCGGATCGAGGCGCTGAGTTCGCGCCTGGTTCATCTGTCGATCCTCGACGCGTTGTTTTCCTTGGTGGTGGCCGCGCGGCCGGACGCCGGGCGGGCGTTGGCGGCGACCGCCGACGTTATCGTGGAGCACCGGATCTAGGCGGCCCGATGACGGACACCGGCCCCGCCAGGCGCCCCGAGGACGTCGGCCTGCGTCTGGGAGTGCTATCCGACATCCATTTGGCCGACCCGGGGGCCGAACCGACGGCGTTCAACAACCCCGTCCGGCGCGGCGAATCCGAACAGTTTCTGCGCGCCGCCCTGGACTGGCTGACTCCCAGGGTCGACGCGCTCGTCTTATTGGGCGACTTGGCGGACGAGCCTCGGGCCGCCAGCTACCGCCGCCTGGCCAGGGCCTTGGCCGGCGCCGCCCAACCGGTTTTCGCGCTACTCGGCAACCACGACCTGCCGAATAACCCGGCCGCGCCGGCCCCCGCCTTTGCCGCCCTGGCCGGCGTCGCCGAGTTCCCCGGCCGGACCCGCCTGGGCCGCCACGTCTTGACGTCGGGGCCGCTGGCCCGCCAAGGGGAGGCCTTCCGCCAGTTCGCGGCCTTGCCCGCGCCGCCGGTCTCGCCCGATGCCGCGCCGCCGGACGGTGCCGACCTGCTGATTTGGGCGGCCCACTTCCCCGCCCTCAGCCTGCGGGCGCAGATTTCCCGCTGCGACTGGTTGTACGCCGGCGACCTGGCCAACCGGGCCGAGGTGGCCCACACCCTGGCCCACTGGCCGGGCCCAGTCCTGGCCCTGTCCGGCCATCTCCACGTCCGCGCCCACGCGATCAGCGGCAACACCCTCCAGTTGGTCTGCGGCGCGCTGGCCGAGGCCCCCTGCGAGGCGGCCGTCGTCGAGGTCGCCCCTGCCCGCCGCGGCCTGCGGGTCGCCCGCTGGTGCCGCACGTTCGCGCCGGCCCGGAGGGCCGAGTTCGAGTTGGGGGCCACGCTCGACCGCCAGTTTTCGGCTTTCCGGTGGGAGCGCGGCCGCTGGCGGACCGCCCGCCCAACGCCTCTGGCCCCCAGAGTCGCAACTTCGGCCCCAGAACTGCGATTTCGACCCAAGACCCCCTGACGGAGCGACTATGGAAACCATCCCCTCGACTATGACGGTCCGAGTTCTGACCCTGAACGTGTGGAACACAGATGGTCCGCCGCAGCGGCGCCAGGCGCTGCCCGGCGCGATAGCGGCCCTGAACCCGGATCTGATCTCGTTTCAGGAGGTCGTCAAGACCACCGACTACGACCAACTCGCCGACCTGCTCAGCGAGACCGACCTGATCGGCTTCCACGACTCGGACGTGCTCGAGGCGCCGTCGATCGGCACGGCGTTGGCTTCGCGCTGGCCGCCCGCAGCCGTGGTCGGGTCGCTGCTGCCCGGCCCGCCGGAGTTCCCGCCCTGTAATCTGCTGGCGGCCGCCGTCGCGTTGCCCATCGGCGTGGAACTGACGTTCATCGCGGTCAAGCCGTACCCGCCGCTGAACGGCGAACAGCATCGGCTGCGCCAGGCCGTCTACTTGGCTCAGATCGCCGAGGCCCTGGCCCGGCCCGCGCCGACGGTCGTCGCCGGCGACTTCGACGCCACCCCGGACGCGGACTGTATGCGGTTCTTCGCCGGGCGCCGGGTCGCCGACGGGGTTTCGACCCATTACCTGAACGCCTGGGACGTGGCCGGCGACGGCGGCCCCGGGCACACCTGGACCGCCGTCAACCCGTGGGTGGGCGAATACGTCGACAGCGGTTTGGTCGAGCCCGGCCACGCCCGGCGGATCGACCACATTTTGGTCCACGGCCCGGAGGGCCACGCGATCCGCTGGGGGGCGGCGGCGGCCAAGGATACCCCGCGCGTCAAAGCGCTCGTCCTGGACTGCCGCGTGGTCTTGGACGACCCGCCCTTGTCCGACCATTACGGCGTCCTGGCCGAAATCGAGTTCACGGTGGTCGAGCCGTGAACACGCCGATCACGGCGTTGAGGCCGCGCGACGCCGACGGCCACCAGTTCGTGTTCTACTCGGACGCCTGTTCGGGTGAGGCGGCCGATCCGCACGGTAACGCCCGGCGATTGGCGAGGCTTTCGGCGGTCGCGCGCCGGCTCGACCCGCCGCCGGAATTCATCGCCTTCCCCGGCGACGCCGTCGCCGACGGCTCGCGCCGCGAACAGTGGCGGCGCTGGCTGGAGGTCGAGATGGCCTGGGCCAAGGACTTGGGGTTGACGATCTACCAGTCGACCTCCAATCACAACACGTCCAGCCCGGCCGCCTACCGGTTGTATCGGGAGTTCTGGGCCGATTTGCCGCAAAACGGGCCGGACGGCCAGACGGGGCTGGCCTATTGGGAACGGCGCGGCAGTCTGCTTTACGTCAGCCTGCACCAGCCCGACCTGGCCGCCGAGCCCGACAGTTCGCCGGTCAGGGGCCTGACCGCGGTCGAGGCCGATTGGCTCGACGGCGTTTTGACGGCCAACGCGGACGCCGCGCACAAGTTCGTGGCCGGCCACTACCCCGTCTTCCCGGTCAACGGCTACACCGCTTCGCCGTGGTGTTTCGCCGAGTCGGCGAGGGCCTCGTTGTGGCGGATTTTGCGTCGCCATCTCCTGACGGCCTACCTGTGCAGCCACGTTTTGGCTTTCGACGCGCAGGTCCACGAAGGCGTCTTGCAGCTAACTTCGGGCGGCGCGTCCGGCGGCCCGCCGGATTCGCCGGGGGTGGTTTGGGGTCCGCGCGGAATGATGCCCGGACCGGTCGAGTATCCGCATTTGGTCCAGTTGGCGGTCGACGCGGCCGGTTTGCGCTACCGGGTGCACGATGCCACCGGGACCGTCCGAGAGTCCCTGACGTGGCCGTTCGCGCCGCCGTCCGGCTGGCGCGAGGGGTTCGGCGGGTGGGCGCGGGCCGGCGCCGATTCGGTGCGGCTGCTCCGCCTGGCCGAGCCGGACGACATCGGCGGCCTGATCGGCGCGGGCCTGCGGCCGTACGCCTTCAAGGACCGGATCGATTGGCTGGCCAGCCCGGACGGCGGTTTCCGGGTCGGCTTCGAGGCGCTGACCGGCCGGCTCGAGGTGA
>JAITKC010000173.1 GCA_031278665.1 Bifidobacteriaceae bacterium
CGGCTTTGCCGCCGGCCCTCGGCCGGCCGGCCGGTTATCTCTTGATGGCCGGGCGAATCCAGCCGCTGAAGGGCCAGGACCTGGCGATCCGGGCGCTCGCCCGCCTGCCCCGGCCGATCCGGCCGGCTCTGGTCGTGACCGGCGCGCCCGGCTCCGGCCACCTCGAGTACGCCGCCGGCCTGAAGACCCTGGCCGCGTCTTTGGGGGTGGGCGATGACGTCGTCTTCTTGGGCGCCCAGGCGCCGGAGCGCTTGGCCGGGCTGATGCGAGGCGCCGTCGCCACCCTGATGCCCTCGCGCTCCGAGACCTTCGGCTTGGTGGCGATCGAATCGGCGGCTTGCGGCACGCCGGTGATCGGGGCGGACACCACCGGCCTGCGCTCCTCGGTGGTCGACTCGGTGACCGGATTGCTGGTCGGCTCGCGTCAGCCGGCCGCCTGGGCGGCGGCGATCCGCCAACTCCTCGACAATCCAGGTCTGGCCAGGCGCCTCGCCCGGGGAGGCGTCGAACTCGGGCGTCGGCGGACCTGGGACCACGTCGCCGCCGCCCTGGCCGCCGCCTACGCCGCCGCCGTCGGCGAACCGGCCCGCTAAGGCCGGCGCGGCCGCGCCGGCGGCCGGCGGATCTCACGGATTGGGCGCCGGGGTGACCGGTGGGCTGGGATTGGACGGGTGCGCTTATCCTGGCGCCCACAGCGAGGGCCGCCCGGGTGGGTTCGGGGGCCGCACATTTCGGGGGGCTGACGATGAGCGGAAATATCCCTGCCCGGCGGGGGGTCAGGGCGATGGCGCTGGCCACGGCCGCGGTGGTGGTGGCGTCGAGCGGGCTGGCGGGTTTGGCGACGCCGGCCGAGGCGACGAAATACCTGGACGGCTGGAACGGGATTTTCTCCCGCAGCCAGCTTTACGGCATCGGCGGCGGGCAGCTGAACTCGGCTTACGCCTGGGACCAGCCCTGGACGGTGGCCGCCCTGCCGGCGGCGAAGCGCATTTTCGACAAGAGCCAAGGCACGGACGGGTCTTCGACCAGCAACATTTGGGAGACCTTCGCCGTCGGGCCGGTCTACGCGGCGACCGGCGACTACACTTTGCACGGCGTCGGCTGGTATTCGACCGCCTCTTCGCCGGTGACGCTGATGGAGCGGGACAATTCGCGGCGCCAGTTGAACGCCTACGCGATGACGCCGTTCTCCGGCAGCGTGGGCGGGCGCGCCTGTACCGGCGGGTCGGCTTTGAGCGGCGAGATAAACCAGAAGGACGGCACCGTCTACGCCATCATGTCCTCGGCCAACCAGGCTTTCGCCGCCAACGCCGCGCCGGCCACCGGCGTCCGCCTGTCGATTTTCCGGGTCGCCAAAACCGCCTCCGGGACGCGGACGGTCAGTTGCGTCGCCACCAACGGCGGCCAACTTGTTCCGGCCACCCAAACTATCTACGAGGCCTGGAGTTCGCAGTTCTCCGGGACGCCGCCGTTCACGCCGGAGTCCAACTGGGCTTTGGCCTCCGATCTGGCGATCGACGCGAACGGCGACGCCTATGTCTTTGGGCACAACGCCGCCAACCGCCATGTGCTGCTGCGCGTCAACATTCCCAGGACCGCCGACGACCAGCCCGACCCCCGCGGCGAATACACCTATGAGGTGGTCAGGTTCTTCACCGAGACCTCGAATAACAACGCCAACTACGGTCTGACCTTCATGAACGCCCGGCTCTACGTCCAAGACTCGCTCGGCCGGATGTGGCGTTACGACCCGCTCGACGGGGTGATCGAGAACCTTGGCGCGGCCGGCCTGAACTCGCCGAAAGACCTCGCCTCCGCCCAGATGGCGCCGGTTGTCAAAGGCACGGTGTTCGAGGACGCCAACGCCAACTCGGTCCGCGACAGCGGCGAGGCGGGCGTGTCCGGCGTGGTGATCGAGATCTGGCAGAACGTCGCCGGCTCCAATCCGGCCCGCTGGAACCCGGTCGGGTCGGTTGTGACCGACCGGCAGGGCGCCTATTCGTCTTTGGCGCCGACGGCCGCCGGCGACTTCCTGATCCGGGTGCGCCAGCCCAAACTGGGCGGCGTCAACGCCACCCAGACTTACGCCTCGGCCGGCCAGTTCCGTTTCCGCAACGGCTCGCCCAATGTGGTGCTGGCTTACTGTTTCAACCAGGCCGGGGACTACCGGCCGATCACCGAGTCCGGCCCCTGTCACGGCGCCAGGGCGGACGGGATCGACCCGCCGGCCACGCTCAACCCGGTGGCGGCGGCCGGCGGGGCGGCGATCGTCTCGCACGTCGCGATGAGCTCCGACCTGGCGGTGGCGACAGCCGACTTCGGCATCACCGCCGCCGGCTCGTGGGGCGACGCGCCGGCCGTCTACAAAACCACCAACGCCCAAGGCGGCCCTTACGCAAACCCCGGCATCGGCTCCGACAACTACCTCTATCTGGGCGCCCGGGCCGGGATCTACCGCGACGGCCAACCCGACGCGGCGGCTGACGCCCACCCGACCGACGACTCCTTGGAATTGGCGACCAAAATCCCGGGCAAAGCCGACGCCGATTTGACCTGGCGCGCCGCCCAAGACCAAATCTTGGTCGAAGGGCAGACTTACCGGGTCCGGGCGAAAGCTTCGGGATTGGCCGCCGCCGTGGCGTCCGCGCACGTCAAAGCCTGGGTCACAAGTCTGACCGCGGCCGGGACGGCGGCCACTTCGATGGATCAGGCGCTGCTCGGGGGCGCCGGCTGCGCCGACGCCCCGGACGCCAACGGCTACGTCTATTGCGACTACCAACCCGGCGCCACTCCGCCGGGCGTGGCGATCGCGTCCGTCTTCGCCCGGGTGCGGGTCGGCGAGTCGGCCTCTTTCACAGCCACCTCGCGCGGCCCGGCCAACTCGGTGACCGGGGCTTGGGCGCCGAAAGGCGAAATCGAGGACTACCGGCTGGGCGTGGCGGGCGCGGTTGTGCGGATCGAAGCCCGCAACCTCGCCGGCCTGGCCGCCGACGTCGACTTGGCCTTGACCAACGTCTCCGCCGTCCAGCCGTCGTCCGCCCAGGACTTGATCGCCACCGGCGATCAGGGGGCCTTCGCGGGATCGTCCAAGGGCCACGCCCTGGTCTCGCGGACGGCCACCACGGTGATAACGACCGTCGGGGTGGGCAAAGCCGGGTCCGGGAAAATGAACGGCTGGACGCTGGGGCAGCCGGGCGCGGGCGAGGCCGCCTGCCGCGACACGATCGACGGCGCGGACCTGGGCGCGGCGGTCGACTCGGCCGCCGGCAAGGTGACCATCCCGGTGCCGTCCTCGGGCCAGCTGCCCGGTGACATCACCTGCCAGCTGACTTATCTGCCGACGGTCGATCCGGCCGCCTCGAGCGTCACCGCCGATCCGAGCGGCAATTCGGCCCAGGCCGACCGCCTGGTCATCCCGGATTCGACGGCCCTGGTCAAAGTCGCGGTGGCCGGTTCGGTCGAGGACGCCGCCGGCGACGGCCAAAACCGTCCGGCGGCCGGCGCGTCGGTCAAACTGGACCTGGCCGGCGGGCCCGGCGCGAGTGCC
>JAITKC010000191.1 GCA_031278665.1 Bifidobacteriaceae bacterium
GAAACATGTGATCGCGGCGACCGGAGTGTGGACGGAGCGGACCGCGGCGTTGACCGGCGCCGCGGGCGGGCTCAAGGTCCTGGCCTCGAAGGGCGCGCATATCGTTGTCCCGCGCGACCGCATCGACGGCCAAATGGGCATCATCTCGCGAACTGAGAAGTCGGTCCTGTTCATAATCCCCTGGGATTATTACTGGCTGATCGGCACCACCGACACGCCCTGGCGGGAGGCCTCGCTGGAGCACCCGGTGGCGACCGCCACCGATGTCCGGTATCTGCTCGACCAGGCCAACAAGCTCCTGGTCAGGCCGTTGCGCCAGGCGGACGTGATCGGTTTCTACGCCGGTCTGCGCCCACTGTTGCAGCCGGGCGCCAAACAGGGCGCCAGTTCGGCCAAGATCTCGCGCGAGCACACGGTCGCGGCGCCGCTGCCGGGGCTGAGCGTGATCGCCGGCGGCAAGCTGACGACCTACCGGGTGATGGCCGAGGACGCGGTCGACTTCGCCCTTGGCGCCGCCGCCGCGGCCAAGCCGTCGATCACCAAACATCTGCCTTTGCTGGGCGCCGAGGGGTACGATGCCGTTCGCAACAACGCCCCGAAACTGGCCCGCCGTTACGGCTGGGACCGCGCCCGGACGCTGCACCTGCTGGGCCGCTACGGATCGCGGGTCTTAGACATCACCGACCTGATCGACGCCGACCGGTCGCTTGGCCAACCCCTCGCCGGCGCCGGCCATTATCTGAAAGCCGAGATCGTCTACGCCGCCACCCATGAGGGCGTGATCCACTTGGACGACGTCATGATGAGCCGGACTCGTTTGAACCACGAGGTGCCCGATGCCGGGTTGTCGGCTTCGGCGGCCATCGCCCAGTTGGTGGCCCCCCATTTGGGTTGGGACCAGGCGCGGGTCGAGGCCGAGGTGGCCGGCTACGCCGCCCGGGTCGAAGCCGAGCGGGCCGCCTCGTTGCTGGCCAGCGACGCCGAGGCGGAGGCGGCCCGGCTGCGGGCCAAGGAGTTGACGCCGATGGAGGACCTCGGCCAGCCGGGCGGCGCGGGCGCGCCGGGAGCGGCGGCCGGCGGCGCGGGCGCGCCGGGAGCGGCGGCCGGCGGCCGGGGCGAGCCGGCGGCATCGTCCAGGCGGCGGACGGGGCGAAAGGGGGCGGCCAAATGAGCGACTTCATCCTGGCGCTCGACCAGGGGACCACTTCGACGCGCGCGATCATTTTTGACCACGACGGGCTGGCGGTGGCGACCGGGCAGATGGAGCACCGCCAGATTTATCCCGAGGCGGGCTGGGTCGAGCACGATCCGATCGAGATCTGGGACAACACCCGCCAGGTCATCGCCGTGGCGCTGGCCAAAGCCGAACTGGCGTCCCGGGACATCGCCGCCATCGGCATCACCAACCAACGCGAGACCACTGTGATCTGGGACAAAGCCACCGGTCAGCCCGTCTACAACGCGATCGTCTGGCAGGACGCGCGGACGGCCGACTACGTCGAGGCGTTGGCCCGCGAGGGCGGAGTGGAGCGCTTCCGCCAGACCACCGGCTTGCCGCTGAACCCGTACTTCTCCGGCACCAAAATCGCCTGGATCCTCGACCACGTGCCGGACGCGCGCCGCCGGGCCGAGGCCGGGGAGCTGATCTTCGGCACCACCGACAGCTGGGTGCTGTGGAACCTGACCGGCGGGGTGGACGGCGGGCGGCATCGCACCGACGTGACCAACGCCTCGCGCACCAACCTGATGGATCTGCGGACGCTCGATTGGCATCCGGCCGCGGTGGAGGCCTACGGCGTGCCGCCGGCTATGCTGCCTCAGATCGGGCCGTCGGCTGGGGAGTTCGGCCGCGTGTCGGAGAACGATCTGCTGGCCGGAGTGCCGGTGCTCGGCATTCTGGGAGACCAACAGGCCGCCACCTTTGGCCAATGCGCGTTCAATCCGGGCGACGCCAAGAACACCTATGGCACCGGCTGTTTCTTGCTCGTCAACACCGGCCGGGATCTGGTTTTCTCGCGCGCCGGGCTGTTGACCACGGTGGCCTACCAGCTAGACGGCGACGAGCCGCGCTACGCGCTGGAGGGCTCGATCGCCGTGACCGGCTCGTTGGTCCAATGGCTGCGCGACAACCTCGGGCTGATCAAGTCCGCGCCCCAGGTCGAGGACCTGGCCCGGAGCGTGGCCGACAACGGCGGGGCGTACATTGTGCCGGCTTTCTCCGGGTTGTTCGCGCCCTACTGGCGCACCGACGCCCGCGGCGTGATTGTCGGTTTGACCCGGTATATCGACAAGGGACACCTGGCGCGGGCGGCGCTTGAGGCGACCGCCTACCAGACCCGCGACGTGCTGGACGCGGCCGCCTCGGACGGCGCGGTGCTCAAAGAACTGCGGGTCGACGGCGGGATGATCGGCAATTCGCTGCTCATGCAGTTCCAGGCCGACGTCCTGGGGGTCGACGTGGTCCGCCCGGTCCTGGCCGAGACCACCGCCCTGGGGGCGGCTTACGCCGCCGGCCTGGCCGCCGGTTACTGGAGTTCGCTCGAGGAACTGCGGTCTAATTGGCGCGAGGGCGGGCGTTGGTCGCCCGCCCTCGACCCAGCCGAACGCGAGCGCTTGTACGCCCAGTGGCACAAGGCCGTCCAGCGCTCGCTCGATTGGGTCTAGCGCCCGCCGCCGGGCAACCCGAAGCCGGGCCGGGCGGCATCGGGCAACCCGAACTGGCGCGGGCGCGGTCAGTCGATGGCGGGCAGATCCTCGTCGCGAATCGGGCCGCCGGCCATGACCGGCGCCGGCTCGGCCGAATGCGGCAGGAAGACGAACTTGGCGTCCGAGCCCTCGCCGGTGGCGTCGACTTCGATCCGCTCGCCCCGGCGGATCTCCCCGAACAGGATCTTCTCGCTCAGCACGTCCTCGATCTCGCGCTGGATGGCGCGGCGCAGCGGCCGGGCGCCCAGGACGGGATCGTAACCGCGCGTCGCCAGCAGTTTGCGGGCCGCCTCGGTCAGCGAGATCGACATGCCCTGATCCATCAGCCGTTTGTCGAGGCGGGCCATCATCAAGTCGACGATCTGCTCGATCTGCTCCTGGGTCAACTGCGGGAAGACGATCGTGTCGTCGACCCGGTTCAAGAACTCCGGCCGGAAGTGCTGCTTGAGCTCGTCCTGGACCTTGTCCTTCATCCGCTCGTAGTCGTTGGACAGCGCGCCGCCGGCCTGGAAACCGGTCATCACGCCCTTGGCGATGTCCTTGGTGCCAAGGTTCGTCGTCATGATGATGACCGTGTTCTTGAAGTCGACTGTGCGGCCCTGGGCGTCGGTCAGTTTGCCTTCCTCAAGGATCTGCAACAGCGAGTTGAAGATGTCGGCGTGGGCCTTCTCGATCTCGTCGAACAGCACCACCGAGAACGGCTTGCGCCGGACCTTCTCGGTCAACTGCCCGCCCTCTTCGTAACCGACATAGCCGGGCGGGGAGCCGAATAGCCGCGAAACGGTGTGCCGCTCGGCGAACTCCGACATGTCGAGTTGGATCAGCGCGTCCTCGTCTCCGAACAGGAACTCGGCCAGCGCCTTGGCCAACTCGGTCTTGCCGACGCCGGTCGGCCCGGCGAAGATGAACGAGCCGCCCGGACGCTTCGGGTCTTTCAGACCGGCGCGAGTCCGGCGGATCGCCTGGGACAGGGCCCTGATGGCTTCGTCTTGGCCGATCACGCGCTTGTGCAACTCGGCTTCCATGCGCAACAGCCGGCTCGACTCCTCTTCGGTCAGTTTGATCACCGGGATGCCGGTGGACATGGCCAAGACCTCGGCGATCAACTCCTCGTCGACTTCCGCCACGGTGTCCAAGTCGCCGGCTCGCCAGGCTTTTTCGCGCTCGGAGCGGGCCTCGGTCAGTTTGCGCTCGTCATCGCGCAACGCGGCGGCCTTCTCGAAGTCCTGGTTGTCGATGGCGATTTCCTTCTCCCGACGGGTCTCGGCGATCTGGTCGTCCATGGCGCGCAACTCCGGCGGCGCCGTCATACGGCGAATGCGGAGCCGGGCGCCGGCCTCGTCGATCAGATCGATCGCCTTGTCCGGCAGGAAACGGTCGTTGACGTAGCGATCCGCCAGTTGGGCGGCGGCCACCAGCGCCGAATCCGTGATCGACACGCGGTGATGCGACTCGTAGCGGTCGCGCAGGCCGCGCAATATGTCGATGGTGTGGGCGACAGTCGGCTGCTGCACCTGAATTGGCTGGAAACGGCGCTCCAGGGCGGGGTCCTTCTCGACGTATTTGCGGTACTCGTCCAAAGTTGTCGCGCCGACGGTCTGCAATTCGCCGCGGGCCAGCATCGGCTTGAGGATTGACGCCGCGTCGATCGCGCCCTCGGCCGCCCCGGCGCCCACCAGCGTGTGGATCTCGTCGATGAACAAGACGATGTCGCCCCTGGAGCGGATTTCTTTGAGGACCTTCTTGAGGCGTTCCTCAAAGTCGCCGCGATAGCGCGAGCCGGCCACCAGCGAACCCAGGTCGAGCGTGTAAAGCTGCTTGTCCTTGAGTGTCTCGGGAACGTCGCCGCGGACGATGTCCTGGGCCAGTCCCTCGACTATGGCGGTCTTGCCGACGCCCGGCTCGCCGATCAGCACCGGGTTGTTCTTCGTCCTTCGGCTGAGCACCTGCATCACCCGCTCGATTTCCTTGGAGCGCCCGATCACCGGGTCGAGTTTGCCCTCGCGGGCGGCCTGGGTCAGATTCAAGCCGAATTGGTCCAGCACGGCGCTGCCGGCCGGCGTCGTCTCGGCCGGGGCCGTCCCGGCCATCTGCTCCTTGCCCTGGTAGACCTGGAGCATCTCGATGACTTGTTGGCGCAGCCGGCCGAGGTCGGTGCCCAGTTTGACGAGCACGCGGGCGGCCACGCCCTCGCCCTCGCGGATCAGACCCAGCAAGATGTGCTCGGTGCCGATGTAGTTGTGGCCCAGTTGCAAAGCCTCGCGCAGCGTCAACTCCAGGACCCGCTTGGCCCTCGGGGTGAAGGGGATGTGGCTGCCGCTGGGCGACTGCTGGCCCTCGCCGATTATTTCCTGCACCTGGTTGCGGACACCCTCCAGGTTCATGCCGATCGCCTCAAGGGCCTTGGCGGCCACGCCCTCGCCCTCGTGGATCAGACCCAGCAGAATGTGCTCCGTGCCCAAGTAATTGTGGTTGAGCAGTCTGGCCTCTTCCTGGGCCAGCACAATCACCCTGCGCGCGCGGTCGGTAAAGCGCTCAAACATAGTGCTCCTTCACTCGGGGCCGGGTCCGGCTGCGGCTGGTTAGCCGAAACTAAGACTTGGCCCAGTCAATTGACTCTATCTAGCGGCGCCGGCCGTGATGACCGTGTTCGCCCAAGGCGCACAGGTCTGGCCCTCCGGCCGCTTCTGATCGCTCAAACACCTCCCCGCGCCCAGTAATTCCCCGTTCTCCAGAGTTTCGTTGTCAGCGGCCGGCGCGGTGGGACAAGGCCGCCGATGCCGCCGGGCGCCGCTAACGCCGCCGGCCGCCGCCGTGAGCCGCCGATGCCGTGTGGCGGCTGTCGCTTGGCTCCCAAGTTGGGCGTAGGCGCGGTGGGCGTAGGCGCGGTGGGCGTAGGCGCGGTGGGCGGCGGCTGGGAGGCGGTGGGCGGCATCGGACAGCGTGGCGGTCAGGTGTCGATGATTATGGTGACGGGGCCGTCGTTGGTCAGCGTCACGCGCATGTCGGCGCCGAAAACGCCGCGGGCCACCACCAGGCCGCGCTCCTCGAGTTCCAGGGCAACCAAGTCGACCAGCGGCTCGGCCGCCGTTCCGGGCGCCGCTCCAGACCAGGACGGCCGCCGGCCCTTGCGAGTGTCGGCGTAGAGGGTGAACTGGCTAATTAACAAGATCGGGGCGGCCGCCTCGACGGCGGACCGGCCGTCGCGCAGTAGTTTCAGCTCCGCGATCTTCCGGGCCATTTTGCGGGCCTCGGCCGGGCCGTCCTCGCGGCCGACGCCGACCAGCGCCACCAACCCCTCGCCCGTGAAACCGCCGACCTGCCGGCCGGCCACCTCGCAGCGCCCGCCGAGGCAGCGCTGGACAACCGACCGCACGCCTCACCACCCGCCCGGCCGGGATGGACCCGAAGGCCGGTTCCCGGCCGATCCGCCGTGCCGTTTCAGCGCCGGGCGCACATCGACCAGGAAGACCAGCGCGGCCACCAATCCCGCGATTGACAGCAGTCCGCCGAATCGGCCGCCGGCGGAGATCAGGGGGAGCGGCGCCGACCCCAACCCGATCACCATGGCCACGGCGGTGATCGCCACCCAGGCGCCTTTGGACAGTTTCGCGGCCGCGACATACGCCGCCGCCGGCGCCTTCGCGGCGATCGCAAAAGCCACGATCTCGACTATCAGGGCCGCCCAGCCGATCAAGCCGAGTAGCAACAACAGCGGCGCCACCACCAACGAGGACATGAGTCCAGATTAGCCGCGCCCCGCCGCGGCGATCAGCCCGGACCCAGCCGTCCCGGACCCAACCCGCCGCGACCCGGCCGGCCCTGACCAAGACCCAGCCGGCCCTGACCAAGACCCGGCCGGCCCCGACCAAGACCCAGCCGGCCCGGCGCCGGCCGGGCGTCCGATTCGCCGCTGGCCGGGACAATCCGGGTTTGGGCGGCCGCGATCGAGCCTCCGGGCGCGCCCTCGGCCGCCACCGCCAGGGCCGCATCCTCCGGCAGCGACCGCTTGACCAGCGCCAGAGCAATCGGACCGAGTTCATAGTGCAGCCCGACCGACGTGATCCGGCCAACGCTGGCGGCTGGATCCAGGCCCGCC